>NZ_JASMRH010000012.1:0-134984 GCF_041431385.1 Flavobacterium sp. Arc2
TTTGAAAAAAGGGTTCAACTTTAATTAAAAAGGCAAACCCCTATTTTTTTAACTTACACACTTTACGGGACAGTGTCGTTTTTCTTATCCTTGAATATCAACTACTTCAAGATCAAAAATCAACTCTTTTCCTGCTAAAGGATGATTACCGTCAATTACGATAGTCGCTTCTTTAACTTCAACGATTAGTAAATTCATTTCGTTTCCATCAGAAGATTTAGAAACAAGTCCCATTCCAATTTCAGGTGTAATATCTTCAGGAAGCTGGCTTTTATCTACTTCTTGAATTAAATCTTCGCGAGATTCACCGTAAGCATCCTCTTTTGAAATTGTAATTGTTTTTTTCTCATTTAATTTCATATCGATTAGCCCTTTTTCAAATCCGGGAATCAATTTTCCTTGTCCTAAAGTAAACTCTAAAGGTTCTTTTCCTTCTGAAGTATCAAAAACTTGACCATCTGATAACTTTCCTACGTAATGTACCTTAACTGTGTTATTCTCTCTAACTTGAATCATAAAATTTTTTTTTAATTTTAAAAAATACAATTTGCGTAATTTTTACCCTCTTCGTATTTATATTTAAACTTACGTTTTCTTATGCGCCAAAACCACGCCAAAGAACCTATAAAGAGAAATACTTTGGAATAAAGACCAATTTGACAACTTATTCTTCTATAAACAAGTAAATAAACAACGATTTGTGAATTATATTGCCATTTTTTAACTCTAAAGCGGTCTCTAGAATTCCATAAAAAGCATGACAGTCCTGACAGTACTTCGATATTCAGTCTCTAATTACTCTGTATGTTCAACCTTTGGCCTCGATTTATGCTTATGATTACTTTATCATCTCGACCTTAGGTTACGCGTCATTAATTTATAATTTATAGCAAACAATAATAAAATTTTAAATTGTCTAGCTGACAGATCACAAGCAATTGTCGAATTTATTCTATGAAACGAGACTACAGAACAAAACGACTAAGTATTTCGTAGCAAAAAGGCATAAGAACTATCCTAAATTAAACCAAATGCGAATAATTTTTGCCTGCCTTTTTAGTACTTTTATACTTTATGCTAACAAAAAGCAGTAAAGACTTAAAAACAGAAACAATGGCAAAGACTATAAGCATCAATCCGGCAACGGGAGAAAAAATAGGGGAATATGACCGAATTACAAGTAGTGAAGCACTCGAAATAATTGCAGCGTCAAAAAAGGAATATCATCTTTGGAAACAAAAATCATTTGAGGAACGTGCTACATTTATGTATGCATTAGCTGATATCCTTGATGAAAACAACGAAGAATATGCACAACTGGCAACCCAAGAAATGGGTAAAGTAATTGGACAGTCCCGCAAAGAGATTGAAAAATGCGCTTGGATTTGTCGATATTATGCAGAAAATGCAAGTAGCTTATTAGCTAATGAAACCGTAAAAACAGAGGCGACAAAAAGTTATGTAACCTTTCAGCCCATTGGAGTGATTCTAGCCGTAATGCCATGGAATTTTCCGTTCTATCAGGCCATTCGCTTTGCTATTCCGGCTTTAATGGCAGGAAACACCGGAGTTTTAAAACACGCTTCTAATGTTCAAGGGTGTGCCTTTGCGATTGAAGATGCTTTTATTAAGGCAGGATTTCCAAAAGGGGTTTTTATGAATTTAAATATTGATGCCAAAGAGGTAAAAACAGTAATCGAAGATAAAAATATTGCAGCCATTACACTTACTGGAAGCGACGCTGCTGGACGTTCGATTGCCTCAATTGCAGGACAAAACTTAAAGAAAACGGTAATGGAACTGGGAGGGAGTGATGCCTATATTATTCTGGACGACGTAGATCTCGAAGAAGCAACTGATTTAGCTACTTTGGGCCGACTACAAAACAATGGGCAAACCTGTATTGCAGCAAAAAGATTTGTTGTTCTGGATGAAATATATGACGAATTTCTAGCATTATTTACTAAGAAAATGAAAGCGGCTAAAATGGGCGAGCCCACTAGTGAAGATTCCTATTACGGGCCAATGGCAAGGATAGATTTAAGAGATGAATTGCACGAACAGCTAAAGAAGACTATAGAACAAGGAGGCCGTTTGGTTCTTGGAGGAGTAATCCCCGAAGGAAAAGGGGCTTATTATCCTGCAAGCATATTGGGTGATCTAACACCTGGGATGGAAGCTTTTGATAACGAATTATTTGGTCCTGTAGCCTCCGTAATTCGAGCAAAAGATGATGCACATGCTGTTGAACTAGCAAACAATTCTCAATTTGGTTTGGGTTCTGGCGTGTTAACAAAAAATAGAGAACGCGGAGAAAAATTGGCATTACAACTGGAAGCAGGAAGCAGTTTTGTAAATAAATTGGTGGTTTCTGATCCAAGATTACCTTTTGGCGGTATTAAAAATAGTGGTTACGGAAGAGAATTAGCTGCTTATGGAATTCGTGAGTTTGTGAATACAAAAACGATTTGGATTGACTAAAAGTAAAATATTAAACAATAATTTTTATAAATTTTTGAATCTGTGGCAAAAAAAAAGTTGTCTTTCACAGATTTAGGGCTCAGTAAATAGTACTTCCCTTCTACATTGTCAATAGAACGCTTATATTAGGCATTATAGGAGGGAGGGCTTAGTTGTTTTCAAATAGAACCTGGAAACAAATCAATTACTAGCACAAGCAGTACGTTTTAAAAGCAAATACTCCCCCTTCATTTTTAAACTCCCCAATCGATTTACCCACATAGGATTTAAACGCTTTCGATAGAGGACTCACATCTGTAGAGCCCCATTCATCAGCGATTTCAGTGATCGTATTGTGTACCTACATCGTCCTTTACTAAAACCAGTTCAAAAAAATCATTTCTAACCGGGCGCTGTTTCCATTCTGTTAATTCTACCTATTGTATTACAAAAGGTTTATAAACTTCTAAAGCTCCATAATAATGTTGTTTTGGAGTAAAACTATATAATAATCATTAACAAAGGCTATATCAAAGTATAAAAACCTTTAAAAGTACATAAATTGCCTTTTTTATTACCTTAAAAGAACTGTGTTCTGGCTTTATCTTTGCACCCAGATAAATAAAACAACTTTTAACAAATAGAACATGAGCACACCAAACATCGCAAAACAAGATATTATCAACGCATTCAACTTTAGACATGCTACTAAAGAATTTGACGCTACTAAAATTATTTCAGATGATGACATTAAATTTATCTTAGAAACAGCACGATTATCACCAAGTTCTTTTGGTTTTGAGCCCTGGCATTTTATTGTTGTTCAGGATGCAGCATTGCGCGAATTGTTAAAGCCCGTTGCTTGGGGAGCGCCTTTAAAATTAGATACTGCTAGCCATTTTGTTTTAGGTTTGTCAATGAAAGCACCAATGGTGAAATGGGATTCAGATTACATCATGTCTATGATGAAAGATGTTAAAAAATTACCTGCGGAAGTGATTGAAATGTTTTCTAAGTTTTATAGAGAGTTTCAACAACGCGATTTTGACTTGGATACCGATAAAAAATTATTCGATTGGTCTTCTAAACAAACGTATATCGCTTTAGGAAACATGATGACTGCTGCTGCTTTAACAGGTATTGATAGTTGTCCTATTGAAGGTTTTCACCAAGAGAAAGCAGAAGCTTTATTGAGAGAAAAGTTTGGTGTTGATACTGACAAATATGGTTTATCATTTATGGTTGCTTTTGGATACAGAAAAGCAGATCCAGAATTTGGTAAATCGAGAAGAAACATAGAAGACATTGTAACTTGGAAGTAATAAATAACTGTTTCAAAAGTAAATAAAATAATTATTTTTCAGTTTCGAAGGTTACTTTTTGAATATATTTTAAACATAAATGACTAAAAGATGAAAGCAATAGGATATAAAAAGAATCTTCCGATAGAAGATGTTAAATCATTACAAGACATATTTTTAGATACGCCAAAAGCACATGGAAAAGATATTCTAGTAGAGATCAAAGCCATATCAGTTAATCCAGCCGATTATAAAGTACGTGCTAATGTAGCTGCAGAAGGTGATGCCTGGAAAGTAATTGGTTGGGACGCTACCGGAATTGTAAAAGAGGTCGGTGAAGACGTAACTTTATTTGAGGTGGGAGACGAAGTTTGGTACGCAGGAGATATAACACGTCAAGGAAGTTATGCGCAATACCAAATTGTAGACGAACGAATAGTGGGGAAAAAACCTTCTAGTTTATCGTATGCTGAAGCTGCTGCGTTACCATTGACAACACTAACCGCTTGGGAGATGTTGTTTGATAGGCTTCAAGTTGCTAAGGATGATGCTAGCAAATCAATTTTAGTTATTGGTGCTGCCGGTGGTGTGGGTTCGATTTTAGTACAATTAGCTAAAAAATTGACAAAATTGAATATTATTGGCACCGCTTCCCGCGAAGAAACTACAGCCTGGTTAAAAGAATTAGGAGCTGATACAGTAATAAACCATAGAAACAAACTAAGCGAAGAATTTGAAAAATACAATCTTCCCGCTCCAGATTACATAGTGAGTTTAAATGGTACTGAAGAGCATGCAGAAGAAATCGTGAAAGTTATCAAGGCACAAGGTAAATTTGGTTTTATAGACGACCCAAAATCTTTTAACGTAATGCCTTTTAAACATAAAGCAGTTTCTACACATATCGAATTTATGTTTACTCGTTCTATGTTTCAAACAGCAGACATACAACAGCAACACAACATTTTGAACGAAGCGTCTAAACTTATAGATGCTGGGGTAATAAAAACAACTTTAGGAGAAAATTTTGGTACAATAAACGCTGAAAACTTACGTAAAGCACATGCTTTCTTAGAAACGGGAAAAGCAAAAGGAAAAATAGTTTTAGAAGGATTTTAATTCACATAAAGCAATAATTTTCAATTAAAGATTTCGTCAGTTTAGTTTATTTCGAAGCCATTTCGAGATAAACTAAACTGACTTTTTTTGAAATGAATCAGCAATAGCTGATTTAAATAAAACAACAAAATGAATTTTAAAATAACGATAGCAGCATTAGCCTTAACGGCAATACTTACTAGCAATACAGTAAATGCACTAGTAAAGACCATAGATTCTGTTGCAACCTCAAAAGTGCAACATTTTAATTTTGATAAAATGAAATCAGAAACTATTGGTGAAGGAATTCAGCGCAAGTGGTTCCACGGAGAAAAAGGGCAAATGACTATTTTTAACCTAGAAAAAGGAGCGCACATGCCGTGGCATAAACACCCAAACTAGCAAATTACCTATATTATGTCAGGTAAAGTTAAAATTAAGACCGTTATAGACGGTAAAGAAGTATTTGTAGAAATAGGAGCAGGAGAGGTAATTGTGTTTCCAGAAAACGTACCACATGAATTTTGGGCATTGGAGCAAACCGTAGATTTAGACTTACACGTACTTGTACGTGAAGATTGGTTGTAAAAAGAGCTTCCTGATTATTTAAAAAAAAGTAAATAAAATTAAAACAAATCGTCATTCTAAGTTTTATCATAGAAGTCATGACATTACAATTATTTAAATTTATATACATACACACTTGATTTATAAATACTTAAAATGATGCTTGTTAAATAATAGTAAAACCAATCTATAAAACCAATTTACATTTTTTAGACTTACTGCTATTGTAAAAGAGGTTTCATTTGGATAATTTTAGAATTGATTGATATTAAGAAAAAGCCACTATTTTATTGTGGCTTTTTCTATTTTTAAGCGCATTTTGTTACTGTTGCAAAAAAGTTAAATAAATACTAATTGATCTAGGTCAATGATATTGGTAATGTGGTACTGTAATTTTGTTTGTATTAATTTTTAATTAAACATAAATGAACAAGCAACAGCTATTAACACCATATAATAAAAATATTAACTTAAACAACAGAGTTGTCATGGCACCCATGACGCGAAGTAGAGCAAGTAACCCAGGTCACGTACCTACAGATGATCTACATGGTTTATATTACGAGCAACGTGCATCAGCTGGTTTACTTATCTCAGAAGGCTCTCAAGTGTCTACTGCCGCGGTAGGTTATATTAATACTCCAGGTATTTATTCAGAAGAGCAAGTAGCAGGTTGGAAAAAAGTAACGAAACGTGTGCATGATAAAGATGGAAAAATCTTTATTCAGTTATGGCATGTAGGTCGTATGTCTCATCCTGATTTTCACAATGGAGCCTTGCCTTTATCAGCTTCTGCTATAAACCCACACTCTAAATCATTTACTCCAGAAGGATTCAAAGATACGGTTACGCCTAAAGCAATGACTATTGAAGATATTAAAACTACGGTAAAAGATTTTCAAAATGCTGCTGCAAATGCTGTAAAAGCAGGTTTTGACGGAGTTGAAATACATTCCTCAAATGGTTATTTGTTCCACCAATTTTTTAATGGGACTTCAAATTTAAGAACAGATGAATACGGTGGGAGTATTGAAAACAGATGCCGTTTCTTTTTTGAAGTTTTGGATGCTATTAAAGAAGTGATGCCACAAGAAAATATTGGAGCGCGTTTTAACCCTTCATTAGATGGTATGTTTGGTATGACTATGGATGAAGAAACAATCCCTACATTTGAGTACATCATTAAAAAATTAAATAATTATAATTTAGCTTACGTACATTTGTCGGAACCATTTACTGATGTTTCAGCGATACCATACGCAGTTAAAGAAATCGCTAAACATTTCCGTCCTTTATATAACGGAACATTAATGATTAACTCTAATTTTGATCAAGAAAAAGGAAATAAAGTAATTGAAGAAGGGAATGCTGATTTAGTTGCTTATGGTAAATTATACATCTCTAATCCAGATTTAGTAGAGCGTTTTGAAAATAACTTAGCAATGGCAGCTTGGGATCAAGATACTTTTTACACACCAGGAGCTAAAGGATATACGGATTACCCAACAGTTTCAAAATAAAAGGTTTTCTAGAAAGAGAATGACAAAAATTTGATGTAGAACACTTTATTAGCATACAGAGCTAATTAATTAAGTTCTGCATGTAAAGAATTAAATATAAATTAAACTTTAAAATAAATAAAAATGGCTACAACTACAGTTAAAGCATACGGTGCAACGGCACCAACAGAGGATTTAATACCTTTAAATATAGAAAGAAGAGCAGTAGGAAAAGACGATGTGAAAATTGATATTACGTACTGTGGGGTTTGTCATAGTGATATACATACTGTTAGAAACGAATGGCACGGATCAACATATCCAGTGGTTCCTGGACACGAGATAGTTGGTCGTGTTGTTGAAGTTGGTGATGGAGTTAGCAGTTATAAAGTAGGAGATTTAGTAGGAGTAGGCTGTTTAGTAGACTCTTGTCAAACATGTTCTTCTTGTCAAAAAGACTTAGAGCAATTTTGTGAAGAAGGAGCAACATTCACTTACAACAGTCCAGATAAGCACATTGAAGGTAAAGAAACTTACGGAGGTTACTCTACATCAGTAGTTGTGGATGAAAAATTTGTATTGCGCATCCCAGAAAATCTTGACGAAGCAGCAGCCGCACCTTTATTATGCGCAGGAGTTACAACTTGGTCTCCACTAAGCCACTGGAAAGTTAAAGCAGGAGATAAAGTAGGTATTGTAGGTTTAGGAGGTTTAGGCCATATGGGAGTTAAATTTGCACATGCTTTAGGTGCACATGTAGTAATGATTACAACATCTCCAGAAAAAGGAAAAGATGCTAAACGTTTAGGAGCTCATGAAGTTTTAGTATCTAAAGATGCTGAAGAAATGAAAAAGCATCAAAACAGCTTCGATTTTATCTTGAACACCATTCCTGTAGGGCATGAGATGGATCCGTATTTAGGACTATTGAAAATTGATGCGACAATGGTTTTAGTTGGAGCAGTAGAACCTTTAAAACCATTTAACGGAGGAAATATCATTATGGGACGTAAGCGTATCGCTGGTTCTTTAATTGGTGGTATTAAAGAAACACAAGAAATGTTAGATTTCTGTGGAAAACATAATATTACAAGTGATATTGAATTGATCAACATACAAGATATAAACAAAGCTTATGATCGTGTTACAAGCAATGATGTAAAATACAGATTTGTAATTGATATGAAATCACTTAAATAAAAGAGTCTTTTTATTTACTAGTTTTAAAACAGCATCTAAATTCACTTTAGATGCTGTTTTTTTTTCAACTAAGCGACAGCGGTAAGCATTTGGTGAAAATTTTATAGACATAAGATTTCATAAAAATCTTAATTTATTAGTTCCAAAGTATAAAAGCTTTGGGACTTTTTTAGTTTAAACAACAAAAAGTGAAAGCAACCGTCAGAAAATTTTTATCCCTAAAAATAGAGGTTTGTAGAAAGGCTAAAAAAACAGCAATCAAATGAGCGTATTTCTGGATTTAATATATAAGGTCCAAAATGCATTTTTAAACAAAACTTGCTACCGAAGTTGTCTTCAAAATTGGCTCTAATAATAGAGTCGGAGCGTTGCAATAAAAAAATATATTAGTACTTATTTGGGACGTTAGATACTTATTTACTTACATAATGGAAAATAATAGGTGTCTTTTCTAATTACACAAAAGAAAGCAAATAACCCTTTGATTAAAAGCATTTTACAGATAAAAAGTGTGTGAGATATTTAATTTTATAACAATTAAAATAACATTTAACTTCATATTTGTAAGATTTTATAGTATATTATTCGTATATTGAGGAATATAAATCTAGTACTTTTCTAGTTTGTTATAATTTTTTTTAAAAAAACCAATCCTCTATTTAATTCAAAATTAAACTTTATTTGCGGTTAAAAAAGCAAGTAAAAGATGTTTTAAAAAAGGAATAAATTCACTATTTTTCATGTTAAAGTTAAATTTATCAGAATACGATACCAAAGGGTATTATGACGAAATGTTTGATGAAAATAATAACGTTCGGCCCAATTATAAGTTATTTTTAGAACGGCTCCAAAAAGTGAGTCACAAGAAGCTAAAAAGCCTTCAACATGCTACTGATAGAGCCCAACTATCATTAGGAATGACCTTTAATGTGTATGACGACAATCAAGGTGTAGAGCGAATTCTTCATTTAGATATTATTCCTAGAATAATTGATAATACAGAATGGACGCACTTAGAAAAAGGCTTAGAGCAACGTATTAGAGCATTAAATTTGTTTATACAGGATATTTATAATGACCAAAAAGTCATCAAAGATAAAATTATCCCAAAGGAATTAATTTTATCCAGCGCTTCTTATTTAAAACAATTACAAGGATTTACACCTCCAAAAGACATTTGGTGTCACATTACTGGTTCTGACTTAATCAAAGGTGGTGACGGACAATATTATGTACTTGAAGACAATCTAAGATGTCCTTCGGGAGTTTCTTACATGCTTGAAAACAGAGAAATTCTGAAAAGAACATTTCCTGAACTATTCAAAAAACTAGGAGTAAAGCCTGTGTATAATTACACACACATTTTAAGAGATACGTTAGAATCACTTACTGATGTTGAAAAACCTAACGTTGTTGTATTAACTCCAGGTATTTTTAATTCGGCCTATTTTGAGCATTCTTATTTAGCGCAACAAATGGGTGCGGAGTTAGTAGAAGGTAAAGATTTAATTGTAAAAGACGATGTCGTGTTTATGATAACCACCGCTGGTTTGCAACGTGTGGATGTTATTTATCGTCGTGTGGATGATGAATTTATTGACCCACTAGCATTTAATAAAAATTCTGTATTAGGAACTCCTGGATTATTTAAAGCCTATCTAAAAGGAAACGTAGTACTAGTTAATGCACCTGGAACAGGCGTTGTAGATGACAAAGCAGTTTATGCTTATATTCCTCGAATCATCAAATATTACTTAGGTGAAGAGATGATTATACCAAATGTACAAACCTATATTTGTGATGAAGAAGCCGATCGTAAATATGTTATTGAAAATATTCATAATTTAGTGGTGAAACAAACGGATGCTTCAGGTGGTTATGGAATGCTTATAGGTCCAAAATCTACTAAAAAAGAGCAACAAGAATTTATTGCAAAAATAAAACACAATCCAAGAAATTATATTGCACAACCGATGATTAACCTTTCCAGAGTGCCAACTTTGACTGAGGACACGATTGAAGGACGTCATGTAGATTTAAGACCCTATGCGTTATATGGAGAAGATAGTATAAAAATTATTCCAGGAGCATTAACGCGTGTGGCGCTAAAAAAAGGCTCAATCGTTGTCAATTCGTCCCAAGGGGGAGGAAGTAAAGATACTTGGATATTAAACAATTAAAATTAAAAAAATTATGCTTGGAAGAGTAGCAAACACAATATATTGGATGAATAGGTATTTAGAACGTGCAGAAAATTATGCTCGTTTTATGGATGTTAACTTTAATTTATCATTGGAATTACCACCTAATGAAATGCAGCAATGGCAACCACTGGTCGTTATTACAGGAGATTGGGAATTGTATCAATCGCTTAATTCGAAAGTAGAAAAAACGAAAGTCATCTACTTTCTGACTTTTGAAGAAAGAAACCCAAACTCAATTTACAATTGTATTTTAAACGCAAGAGAAAATGCTCGTGCGGTAAGAACCGAAATCACAAAAGAAGTGTGGGAACAAATCAATGCCCTTTATTTTTTAGTGAAAGACGGTCAAGACAAAAAACAATGTTTAGATGTAAATATTAGAAATTTTTTTACCCACATAAAAAACGGATGTCAATTAGTTTACGGGATGTATGATTCTACCATATCTAGAAATGAAGGTTGGAATTTTGGTAAATTGGGACAAGTTTTAGAACGTGCAGATAAAACATCAAGAGTACTAGACGCTAAATACCATCTTTTATTAGACTCTCCTACGGAAGTTGGATCGTCGATAGATTTAATACAATGGGCAGCCCTTTTAAAATCAGTAAGTGCTTATGATATGTATAGAAAAAAATACGGAAAGCTATCGCCTTCCTGCATTGCAGAGTTTTTGATTCTAGATAAAGAATTTCCTAGATCTATACTTGCTTGTCTACTAATTGCTGAGCAATCACTTATTACGTTGTCTGGTAGTGCTGTTGGCTTTAGTAATGACGCACAAAAACAATTAGGCGCCCTAAGATCGCAATTGGAATATATTGACATTAATGACATTATAGATAAAGGCATGCATGAGTATCTGGATGAGATCCAAGGAAAGTTAAATAAAATATCTTCAGCTATTTACAACTCGTTTTTTGTGATACAAACTGATTACTCAGAAGTAAAATAGAATATCTAGCTGTTTAGTTTTTAAAATCGTCAGTTCGAGTGCATTTTGTGGAATGAAATGAAAAAAAATACCTGTTTGCCACGGGCAGGTATCGAGAACTAATCCTTAAAAATTAATTGTACCAAAGTATTAGAATACTAAAAATTAGAATCAACCAATGAAATTTAAGATTACTCATAATACAGTCTATTTGTTTAATTCAGAAGTGTTTCTGGAACCACATTATTTGAGGTTCCGACCAAGAGAAACAACTTATGTCGATGTAACAGATTATTCAATAACGATTCTGCCAGAACCGACAGGGCATAGGGTAGTACAAGATGAAGAAAATAATGTAGTAGATTTTTGTTGGTTTGAAGGGATGACGAACCAATTAACAATTACGTCAACAACCATTCTGGAAACGAAGGACTTTAACCCTTTTGATTTCCTAATTTATCCACTACACTTTAATCAACTACCATTACAATATGATGAATTGCAGAAAAAATTACTTTTTTCTACGTTAGAAGGCCAACTCATCTCACAAGAATTACTTGATTACGGAACAGCCATTTTAAAAGAATCTAATTTTAATACGATTTCGTTTTTAACAAATCTGACTAAACAATTACATGACGATTTTAGTGTTGAATATAGAGAAGTAGGATCACCATTAAAACCAGACGAAACCTTTACAATAAAAAGAGGATCTTGCCGAGATTTGTCATGGATGCAAATAAACCTGTTAAGACAGTTTGGAATCGCTGCACGTTTTGTTAGTGGTTACTATTATTTTGACATGATCCACCCCGCTTATGAACTACATGCCTGGGTGGAGGTCTTTTTACCAGGAATTGGTTGGCTAGGTTTAGATCCAAGTCACGGTATTCTTACAGGAAATACGCATTTCCCGATTGCTTCAAGTGCGCACTTCGAAAACACAATGCCAGTCTCTGGAGGTATTCGAGGTAGTGCAACTTCTAAATTAGAAACCCAACTTTCAATAGAAAAATATAAGTAAATGACAATCATATGCTTATTTTTACAACAAAATTAAATATATGAAAATATTTCAATGTGGTCATTGTGCTCAATCTCTATTTTTCGAAAGTTATACTTGTGAAAATTGCGGGCATTTATCAGGTTTTAGAGATGAAGACCGCAAGATGCTGACCTTCGACCCGCTGGGTATATCTTTGATTTCTGATCAGAAGCACATTGAGTATAAGTATTGTAAGAATAAAGAATACAACGTTTGTAACTGGCTAATTGAGAAGAATTCACCTGAAGAATTTTGTCATGCTTGCCAGCTAAACAGAACAATACCAAATCTTTCCGATACAGAAAATTTTGAAAAATGGAAAAATCTTGAAATTGCAAAGCACCGCTTGATTTATCAACTTCAAAAAATTGGGCTACCACTGCCAAGTAAAATGATCAATGACGAAGGATTGTGTTTCGACTTTGTTGTAAAACAAAACGACCCTGATCTAATGACAGGTCACGCAGACGGAGTTATTACTATCCTTTTAAGTGAAGCAGACTCTGCGCTAAGAGAGCAAATGCGAAAGCAATTTCTAGAACCTTATCGTACATTGATTGGTCATCTTAGACATGAGGTAGGTCACTATTTCTGGGATCGCTTAATATATACTAACGAGCAGCTATTAACCGAGTTTAGAGCCATTTTTGGAGACGAACAAGTGAGTTATGCTGATGCTTTACAGAAGCATTACAAGGAAGGTGCTCCCGCAGATTGGCAAAAGTCATTTGTAAGCAAGTATGCTACATCACATCCTTGGGAAGATTGGGCAGAAACTTGGGCACACTATCTCCATATTATGGATATGCTAGAAACAGCCTATTTTTTTGGTTTAAATGTGAAGCCAATCAATCCGTCAAACACTATGAAAGCTAACGTTTCTTTCGACCCTTATACTGTAGAAAATTTTGATGTGATTATAGAGACTTGTATTCCTTTATCATTTGCCGTCAATAGCATCAATAGAGCAATGGGAATTCCTGATGTTTATCCATTCATTATTACACCGAATATGGTTGAAAAAATGAAGTTTATTCATAAAATACTATTACCAAAACGATAGGAAAATTAGAAAAAAAATTTCATTTTTATATTTAAATAAGTAGCCATAACCATTTAATTATTATACTAAACAGTAAGCTGTAATACTTTATATTTTTTGAGCATGTCCCGTCAGATAACTTCGTCGTTCCTCCTCGTTACTTTCGGGCCGGGCTATTCGCTATATCTTTTATTCCGCAAGCTCCATAAAAGGATACCACTACTATCCCTCATGCAAATTTGACTACGAGAAATAATGGTTTTTTAAGACTAAATCAAAAATTTGTATTAAGATATTTTAGGTAGTAGAGTAGTAGCTGCCTTTTAAATACTACTCTTAGATGTTTTTGCTATTTCGTATCTCATTTGCTTTACAGTAAGAGTGCTTCCATCATGACTCCAGCCAGGAGCGCCGAAAATATACTTGAACTTGTGATACCAATTTTTTGATTTTTTCATGTCTTCCCAAATATTTTTGTACTCATGGGTTAAGATAATATATAGATTATAAGAGTCTGGAGGTACAGAAACCCCGTATTCTATAGCTATAGAATCATCTAGTTCTTTCCAAGTTCCAAAAATTCTATCAAAAACATTTAGGAAGCCACCATGGTTTTTATCCATATATTCAATATTGCGTGCATGGTGAACTTGATGCATGGTGTGGGTATTTAGAAATTTTTCTATAAACCCCATTTTTTTTATATACTGTGTATGCAGTTGGAATTGCCATAGAGCTTCAATAGCCATACAAACAACAAGCATTTCTGGCGGAAAACCAATGATCACAATCCAAACATAAAAAAAGGGTTTATAAAAAATAGTGAACCAACCATTTCGAACGGCTGTACCCAAATTAAAATTATCTGAAGAATGATGTACAATATGTGCTGCCCATAAAAAGCGGACCATGTGATTTTGTCGATGGAACCAGTAATAAGAAAAATCATCTAAGAGCATACAAAATAACCAAATGTACCATGCATATCCAAAAGATTCCCAGCCCATTATATTCATACGAACACCATCTACTATGGGGTTGAAGAAATCATAGGCAAAATTAAAAACAAATATTACGGCTACTGTTTTTATAAGCGCACCGACTACCGCAGATCCTATTCCAAGCGATAAACTTGAGAATAAGTCTTTCCATTTATATAATTGTTTGTCATCAAAAGTTTTGCTGTAGGTAAGCTCTATAGCGATAAAGCCTAAAAAACAAGGAACTCCATAAACTAACGGGTTCGTAAAATCCATTTAGTGGTAGTAGTTTAAATAAGTTTGTTTAACGTTAAAATACGTTCTAAATATTATTTAAGCAATATACTTTATTTTATCTTAATTGCCGCATCATCGTAAAACATTTTATAGTTAGTTTAACGTTAAATTACGTTCTAAATATTATTTAAGCAATAGACTTTATTTTATCTTAACTGCGCCGCCTCATCGTAAAACATTTTATATTTAAAGATCTGACCAGTCTTGTCAATTATAAATAGTATCCGTCGTAATAAACACCGTATCATAATTCGACGGTATATCAACAAATTATTAAAAGAGAACTTTCTTTAGAATTATAAATTTAAAGTTTAAAGACAGAAAACTATCAACAGGAAATAATCCTCCAAATAAAACAATATATATTTGAATTATAATTTATATTATGTAAAATAGAAATTATGTGCAATCTTTAACTCCCTTTAAAATATCATCAGTAAAACTGTTTTCTATTCACTCTATCCTTAATAAGAAACAATAATATCCTTTAATTAATAAAACCAAGATTTAACATTCATAATACGACCATATAAATAATAATTTTATTAATTTTACACAAAGAAACCATAACAAAATTATGAACACGATTGTAGAACGCATTGCTGATTTTTTAAAGAAATACTCGCCATTTGACCATTTAACATTTGAAGAGTTATCTGAAATTGCTGCAAATATTCGTGTCGTAAATTTGGAAAAAAACAAAACATTGTTCCAATATAATGATGTTTTACACGATAGTTTTTACGTTGTGGCCTCTGGAGTAATTCACTTATCTGTTATAGCAGATGCTGAAGAAACGATTTTGAATAAATGTCATGAAGGTGCTATTTTTGGTTTGCGTCCATTTTTCGCAAAAAACAATTATAGAATGACTGCAAAAGCGCGTGAAGAAAGTGTCGTTTATGCTATTCCTATTGCCATTTTTAGACCATTTGTAGCAAATAACACTGAGGTTTTAAATTATTTATTGGAAAATTTTGCCACTAATACGCCTGCCTCAACAGAAAACGATAATTTACGAGGAAATCACATTTCAGACACCTTATTTTATACGGACAAACAGTCTCAAATGCAATATTTCCAAACTTTATCCTATAACAATACACCGCTTATAACTACTGCTAACTCTATGGTTAGTGAAGTAGCGCAACTTATGGCTGAAATGCGACTTAATAGTGCTGTTATTTGTGATGCGAATATGCCTATCGGAATTGTTACCGATACGGATATGTCATCTAAAATTGCTACAGGCAGGTTTCCAATAACTGTTTCAGTAGATAAAATTATGTCGTCGCCAGTAATAACAGTACTAGAAAATGTTTCGCTGGCAGAAGCACAATTACTGATGTTAAAAAATAATGTCACCCATTTGTGTGTAACCGCGGATGGTACGAATAAATCGAATGTAAAAGGAGTTGTTTCTGAACACGATTTGATTGTTGCACAAGCCAGTAATCCTGGTGTTCTAATTAAAGAAATTAAGCGTACTCATACTCCGAAAGAATTAAAACAAATTCGTGTACGACTAACTGATCTTATTCAAACATCGATTTACAAAAATATTCCTCTTACACATATTTCTAATATTACTTCTGAGATCAATTTTGCCCTATTAAAGCGCGCAATCGAAATCTCTATTCTTGAAATGGGCTCCCCTCCTGCTCGTTTTGCCTGGTTAAGCATTGGTAGTCAAGGAAGAAAAGAACAGCTGCTACTTACAGATCAAGATAGTATTTTAGTTTTTGAAGATGTAGCTACCGAAAAATACAGAGAGGTAAAAGATTATTTTCTTGAACTAGGACGAAAAACGACCCTTACACTTGAAGAAATAGGCTATGAATTATGCCCTAACGGACATATGGCAAGCAATATGATGTGGTGCAAGTCATTGACGGATTGGATAAAACAATACGACAACTGGATGAATACTCCTGGTGAAAGCAGTAATAATTTGAGTAGTATATTCTTTGATTATGAACTTGTTTTTGGAGAATCAAAAATTGAAGATGCAATTAGTAATGTTGTTTTCAAAAATGCGAGCAACAATACATTGTTTTTTGACTTTTTAGGCAATGATGCGTTAAGAAAAAATTCTCCTTTAAGTTTTTTCAAAAAGTTCATTCTGGAAGAAACTGGCCCCAACAAAGATAAGTTCGATATAAAGACCCGTGCCTTAATGCCGCTTATAGATGGTGCCCGTCTATTTATCCTAAGTCAAGGCATAAAAGGGATTAACAATACCTACACTCGCTTTAAACAATTAGCGATTAATGACCCTAAATATTCAGAGATATATCTTAATTGTGCTGAAGCTTTCTTAACTTTATCGAAAATAAGAACAGTAGAAGGCTTAAAAAATGAAGATTCTGGACAATTTATAAATTTGGAGGAGTTATCAAAAATCGACAAAGAAAAACTGAAAAATGCGCTGGCTCCAATGAGAGAATTGGAAGAATTAATTAAAAATAAGTTTCAACTGACTCAATTTTCCTAGTTATGCTAGAATGGATAAAAAATATCAATAAAGAACTTCCGGAATTCTGGAAAACATACCTTGCTAAATTCGATAAAAAATCGAATCGTTACGTTGTTATCTCTACTGAAACTACAGGTATGAATCCGCATAAAGATGTAATCTTATCAATCGGTGCGTTTGCCGTTGTAGATGACAGTCTTTTTATTGGAGACAGTTTTGAAGTCATTTTATTGCAATACAAATACCTACACGATAATAAACTTTCAAATGAGTTTATTATCGAAAGCAAGATGAATAAACTTGCAGAAACAGAAGCCATAAAAGCCTTTGTTGAGTTTATTGGAAATTCTACTTTAGTGGGACATCATATTGATTTTGATGTCGAAATGATTAATGAGGCCTTAGAAAAACTAGAATGCGGCCGATTAAAAAATGAAGCCTTGGATATTGATATGATGCATCGAAAATTAAACGATATCACTGATAAGCAATTTTCATTAAACGAATTATCTGAAATTTATAAAGTCCCAAACAGCGAGAGAAATTCGTCAACTGAAGACGCCTATAAAACGGCTTTATTATTTCTAAAATTAAAGTCAAGGTTAGGTATTAAATAAACCCTTAAAGACAATAATTTGCTAGTTTTATTTTAACTGAATAAAATCATAAAGAGCTAAAACTTTCCACATATTAAACAGATTCAATCTCGTTGTTCTTTATTGTTTTAACCGTACCATAGTACTGTAACGACCATGATGACTTAATGAAACGAGATTTAAAGAATTCTTTTTCCCTTCTACAAGAAATGGAACTCCCTTCTTTTTTATTATTTTCACTGTAGGTCCGAGCTCCAAGACAAAATTAAGATCCATCTTATCAGTTACTGCAATTGTGTGAATTTTATCCTGTATTATTTCAGTTTTAGTATAGTAGGTATAACCATTACATAGAACGGAACCTATATTTCTATTTTCGTAAGTACATTCTAACTTCAGGGGAAAGTAGCCGCGTATTCCTGTGGCTCTATTGTAGATTTTGTAAGCTGCTTCTTTCCTGCTCCATAAATTCCATACCATGATGTCTGAATTTTCAGCAGTTGAAATAAGCAATTGTTCTTTTGGCGTAAATATTTTATCCAAATATCCTTGACGTTTCCAATTGCTTTCTATTCGAGCTAAAGCCAAATCTACAACATCGTTTCCAATCACCTTTTTGCTAATTTAGTTTCTATTATTTCCAATGTAGATTTCACGTCAATCATTTTTTCCATCGAATCATTATCGATATGGATTTTAAAATAGTCTTCGACATCTAAAATGATATCCACCAGATTAGCCGAATTAATATTTAAATCAGTTATGAAATCTGTGTCTTCCGTGAAATTTTCAAAAGCTTCTTCATTATTAATGTAGGGCTTTACTATATTTCTTAATTGTTCTAAAGTCTCTTCTTTGTTCATGCTATAGTTTTTAAACTGTATATTTTTTCAAAATGAGGCAACCATTAACGTCTCCAAAACCAAAACTGGCTTTGGCTATAATATTTAATTCTTTTTCAATCAAATTTTTAGGAACTCTTGAAACATCAATTATATTTTCGATTTCAAGGTTTAAGTCCTCACAATTAATATTGGGAAAAATAAATCCTTGATGTACTTGTAATACTGCAGCAACACTTTCTATACTCCCAGCTGCTGACAAGCAATGACCTACCATTGATTTCAATGAGTTGATATAGGGGAAATCGTTGCCGCTTCTGCCCAAAGCTTCACTCCAATTCTTTATTTCTAAACTGTCTTTTGATGTAGCAGTCAAGTGACCATTGATAGTGTCGATTTCATCTGCTTGGATTCCAGCATTAGCAATCGCATCTTTGATACACTTTTGAACCGCTATAGGATTTGGAGCCGTCATTGTTCCCTCACCACGCTGTCCACCTGAATTTACATTTCCACCTAACACTTCAGCATAAATTCGTACGCCACGTGAAAGCGCTGTTTCCAAATCTTCCAATACGAAAGCTCCTGCTCCGCTTCCAGGTACAAATCCAGAGGCACTGGCACTCATAGGTCTCGAACCTTGCTCTGGACTTTCATTGTGCTTAAAAGTACAAACACGCAAAGCATCAAAACCACCCCAGATATAAGGCCCACTGTCACTAGTGCTCCCAGCTAACATTCGATTAGCCAACCCCGACTTGATACGTTCATAAGCCATCAAAATGCTTTCGGCCCCAGTAGTACAAGCAGATGAATTAGTAGTTACCTGGTTCCCTAAACCTAATTTCCCTCCTAGATAAGCACTAACTCCACTATTCATTGTTTGTGCTACAGCTGTACTTCCAAGTCTACGAGTTTGCAAATCATCAATTTTGTAAATGCTTTCGCGAAATTTATCGATACCAGAAGTTCCAGTACCAAAAATCGTTCCGCTATCCCAATCAGGGTCCTCGTTATTCAATATGGGTAACTCAGCATCCTTCCATGCATCCATTCCCGCTATTACACCATACAAAATACCCGTGGAGTTAAAATTTCGCAGTTCTAATTCCGTAAAATAATCCAATGATAGTGCCTCCGAAATCTCAGGTTTTCCTGAAATCTGACACGAAAATTGCAGGCGTTCCAAGTCCGGATCTTTACGAATACCAGAAATTCCATTTTTAATCGCATGAGTAAAGGCATCAATCCCTACTCCATTTGGAGCCACCACACCAAGTCCGGTTATTACTACTCTCCTATTCATGGCATTATTATTTAAATCATTAAAATTGCATCAAGATTTCTCGATACATTTTTTTTTAAGCTCTTGCTTTTTTAATTCGAAATTAGGCAAAGCGAAAGCCACTGAGGAATTAAAAGAAATATTTAGACTATCATTCCTGCAATTTCTCCACTACAAACAACAACCCCAAATTCATTTTTCATACTCACTTTACATTTTAGTTTACCAAATCTGAAGTAGACCTTTTCTGAAAATACGGTCACTTTTTCATTAGGAAATACGGGTTTCATAAATTCAATATTAGTTGATGTTAAAGCTATTGAAGTATTTTTATTAAAGTTATTATCTAATAAAAATATACCTAGGCAAACGAGTCCTATTTGAGCCATTGTCTCTGTTAAAATCACACCAGGTGTCACCGGATGATTTTCAAAATGACCTTTGTAAAAATCTAATTTTTCATCGAAAGTAAAGGTACCTTCTACTCCATTTTCATCAATCTTAATGATTTCATCAACAAATAGGAATGGTTTAGAATACGGTAATTTTGATATAATTTCTTTATTTTTCATCATTCTTATATCTTCTTTTACTAAAACTGCAACAATACTCTTTGGGCCGAAAACCCTGGGCCAAAACTCAGCATTAATCCTTTATCTCCTTTTGGAGGCATATTATCCATGAATCGCTCCAAAACATACAGAACGGTTGCACTCGACATATTACCATACAAACGCAAAACTTCCTTTGTATCATCTATGTTTTTACCTAAATCTGAAAATAAAGCTTCCACTGTTTGAACTATCTTTTTTCCACCCGGATGAAATATGAGATGGTCCATATCATCAATTTTTAGATTGTTTTTTTCTAAAAAAGGATGGATAATCGCTGGGAAATGCGAAGCAATAGTATCTGGGACTTCAATGTCTAAAATCATTTGCAAACCACTATTGGTTAGCTTAAAGCCCATCATGTGTTCATTTTCATAAAAATGATACATCTCTTCTGCTAGAATTTCGGGACCTTCATCGTCTTCGTGAGACGAGAGTAAGACACAGGCAGCTCCATCTCCAAAAATAGCAGCACTTACAATATTAGCCATCGAAAAATCATTCAGCTGAAATGTTGCTGTCGGACTTTCTACTGCGATTACCGCTGCGCGTTTACCAGGATTAGACTGCAAAAAGTTTTTAGCATATATAATTCCAGATATTCCAGCAGCACAGCCCATCTCCGTTACCGGTAGACGCACAATGTCCTGCCGTAACTTTAGCTTATTAATTAAATAGGCATCTAATGAAGGGATCATGATACCAGTGCAACTCACCGTTATGATATAATCTAAATCTTCTGCCTTCCACCCCGATTTCAACAATGCTTTTTCCAGTACCTTTTCTCCTAAATCAATGACTTCACGAACATAAATATCATTTCGCTCTTCGAATGATGTTTTTGTAAAAACTTCGATCGGATCCATGATGGAATAGCGCTTGTCTACTGCCGCACCCTCAAATATTTTCTTTACTTTTCTGATGAAGCGCTCATCTTGTCCCGTGAGCCAAGCATCTAGAAACGGAATTATTTCCGCTGTAGTTCTGGAATATTTCGGTAATTGTTTTGTAACTGTATTTATTTTTACACTCATATCTTTGAAATTATCCATTGGTATCTAAAAGCCCATTTCCATTGGATTTTATATTTTTTAAAATTTAATTTTTTTGAAAACCGAAGTAAGTCTTCTTTTCTAAAACCTCTTAATATTGAAACCAAACCATCTTCCCTGGACATATCATTCAATTGAAAAACAAAACACAAGGACTGAAACAATCGGTAAGCGACAGCACTTCGATGTAAATCATTAATAACAACTCCGAGACTGGCATTCTCATAAAATGTTGTCATTATTTCCATAATTTCATCTTCCTTGAAATGATGTAAAGTCAAGGTGCACAATACAATATCATACTTTAATTCTTTAAAAGGTTTATCAAAGATATCTTCACAACGGTACGCTATATTGAGATATTCTTTTGATAAATTAATAGCATGCCTTACAGTGAAATTATTTGCATCAACCCCTATTAGATTAAGTTTTAAATTATGCTGCAATCCATAATCAGCAAGTGTTCTTAACATATCTCCATTACCACAACCCACATCAACAATCGTGATTTCAGTTGTTTTAGGATTATTAGCGATTAACTCCTTCACTCCTAGTAAAGTTAGTTTGTTTCCTCCTAATAGCTGATTAATTTTTGCGATTTTATCTAAAGCTTCACGTAAAATTTCGCCTTCCAGAGCAAAATCATCCATGATTTCCGGTTCATCAGTTCTATATTTTGTGTTTAATGACATATCTGATTAATTTATAATGGGTTTGCCATGGGTTTTCCTTATGATTATTTTTAAAACGAAAGGGAATCTAACTACTATACGGATTAGAGACTCGGACAGTTTTTGTTTTTCTAAAATTTTAGATAATATCCGGCCCATCTTCAACCTACTATTAAAATTATAATTCCATTGTTTAAAATATTTTTTTTCCAATGAAGTCCTAGATGTAATCTCGCCCTCAAAATAAGCACCAACCAAATCAGAAGCAATTTTAGCACTATGAATAGCCATCGCCATTCCGTTCCCGCATAAAGGATGTATCAGCCCAGCTGTGTCTCCTATCATAAGAATACCATTTTCTACTGCTCTTTTTTTTTCGAAAGAAATCTGGCTGATCGTTAAAGGCTTTTCAAAAAGCATCGTACTGGCATCTAAAATTAATTTTAAATGCGGATTTTTAGAAACCACATCTTTCTGATACTCTTGAATATTTTTGTGCTTTTTAAAAGTTTCGTAATCTGCTAAATAGCAAATATTAATTGTGTCATTTTCTACTTTTGAAACCCCACAATAACCTCCCTTAAAATTATGCAATCCCACCAAATTACTAGGAAAATCGCCAGAGTAATGTGCTTTTACTGCTAACCACGAAGATTTTTTTTGAATAAAATTTCTATTTAATTTTTGATCAATATTGGAACGTTTCCCAAAAGCACCAATTACGATTTCTGCTTTTAGCACCATATTATCTGAAGTTCGTACTGTAAATTGATTCTCGT
Source organism: Flavobacterium sp. Arc2 (assembly GCF_041431385.1). Taxonomy (NCBI): domain Bacteria; kingdom Pseudomonadati; phylum Bacteroidota; class Flavobacteriia; order Flavobacteriales; family Flavobacteriaceae; genus Flavobacterium; species Flavobacterium sp. Arc2. The sequence goes on from NZ_JASMRH010000012.1 coordinate 22,940, forward strand.
TATAAACAATGTCTTCGACAGTATCTTGTATAACGACACACCCATTTGCAACAGCTTTCTTATATAAATAAGCATCTAGAGCAAAACGACTGACACCAAAACCTCCAAGCGGCAATTCAATTTTAATTGATTTACCATTTTCTGTCGAAAATTGAAGTTGACTAATTTTCGTAGGAGTTAATTGAGAAACATTGATATCCAGCCATTCGAGATAAGGCAATACTTCATTTGAAATGTATTCTCCGCAAACTTTGTGTTTTGGAAACTCATTCTTTTCGATCAAAATAACAGCCACCCCTATTTTAGATAAATGAATAGCTGACGTGAGCCCAGCTAATCCTCCTCCAACAATAATAACAGACGCTATCTTTTCCATAGTGGCTAATTTAGGTTATTTCTTGGAAATGAAAGTTATTAAAAAATAAAAAAACTGCTCCCAAACAGGAAGCAGTTTTCTATTAAAAATTATAAAAATAAAAACTTATTTTCTGTCTTTTTTTATTTCGTCTACAATTTCAGGATCAACTAAAGTAGAGGTGTCTCCAAAATTAGAAAAATCACCTTCAGCAATTTTTCTAAGGATTCTACGCATAATTTTACCAGATCGCGTTTTAGGTAAACCGGAAACAAACTGTATCTTATCTAATTTAGCTATAGGTCCTACGTGATCTGAAATGTATTGATTAATTTCTTTAAACAGATTTTCTTTATTTCTAATTTCGCCTGTTTCTTTTAAAATCACATAGCCATAAAGTGCATTTCCTTTAATGTCATGAGGAAAACCAACTATTGCACTTTCAGCAACGGCAGGATGTTCATTTATTGCATCTTCAATTGGAGCAGTACCAAGATTATGTCCAGAAACAATGACTATATCATCAACACGACCCGTTATTCTGTAATAACCTACTTCATCACGCAAAGCACCGTCACCTGTAAAATAAGTTCCAGGAAACGCCGTAAAATAAGTGTCTTTATATCTTTGGTGATCCCCCCAAATTGTTCTTGCAATCCCAGGCCATGGGAATTTAATACATAAACTTCCTACCACTTGATTGCCTTCTATTTCATTACGGTTTTCATCCATTAATACTGCCTGAACTCCCGGTAAAGGTAATGTTGCATAAGTAGGCTTCGTAGGAGTTACAAATGCTATTGGCGCAATCATTATTCCTCCAGTTTCGGTTTGCCACCATGTATCTACGACAGGACATTTTTTTTGTCCTACATGATCATTGTACCAGTGCCAAGCTTCTTCATTTATTGGTTCTCCAACCGAACCAATTACTTTCAAGGTTTTTAAATGATGTTTTTGTACATATTTTACATTTTCTTTGGCCAAAGCACGAATGGCTGTTGGCGCAGTATAGAATTGCGAAACTTTATGTTTTTCGATAATTTCCCAAAAACGACTAAAATCGGGATAAGAAGGAACGCCTTCAAAAATTACCGTTGTCGCTCCATTCAATAAAGGACCATACAAAGAATAAGAATGTCCAGTAATCCAGCCGATATCTGCTGTACACCAAAAGATATCATTTTCTTCGTAATTGAATACATTTTTGAATGTATAAGCAGTATAAACCATATATCCTGCCGTAGTATGAACCATTCCTTTTGGTTTTCCTGTCGAACCAGACGTATACAGAATAAACAATGGATCTTCAGAATCCATAATTTCAGCAACACAGTTATCTGATGCCTCGTCTAGTAGAGGTTGTAAATAAATATCTCTACCTTCTTTCATCGTAATTGGAGTGTTGGTTCTTTTAACAACCAATACCTTTTCTACCGATGGACATTTTTCTAAGGCTTCGTCAATTATCTCTTTTAATTCGATTGTTTTATTACCGCGGTAACCACCATCTGATGTAATCACCATTTTACATTCACTATCCGTTATTCGGTTAGCGACTGCAGAAGCAGAAAAGCCAGCAAAAACAACGGAATGAATCGCGCCAATTCTCGCACAAGCTAAAATTGAAACAGCTAATTCCGGAATCATCGGTAAATAAATACAAACTCGATCTCCTTTATTAATTCCTTGTTCGCGCAAAACGTTGGCCATTTTACCTACCCTTTGATGCAATTCATTATAAGAAATATGCAAAGCTTCCTCACTCGGATTATTTGGCTCAAAAATAATCGCTGTTTTTTCTCCTCTTTTATTAAGGTGTCTGTCAATGCAGTTTTTAGCCATGTTTACTTTTGCTTCGGTAAACCATTTTATTTCAGCTTCAGCCATATCAAACTCAACAACTTTATCCCATTGTTGAAACCAAGTAAAATTCTCTTCGGCTATTTTACCCCAAAATTTTCGGGGTTCACGGACAGATTTGTTATAATGTTTGAAGTATTGCTCGAAGTTTTGAATCTTATAGTAGCTCATGCTTGTAAATTTTTTATAAAAGTATTAAAATTCCCTCTATTCCAAAAACAAATAAATTTATAAATTCGGCGATAAATTAAAAACTCAATAATAATACTACAATATAAGTAAGTATTCTTTAAAAATGAGCTATTTTGAATAATATGATAAAAAACAAAAAAGACGAAGTAGATTTTCTACCCCGCCTTTCTTCATTAACAATCTTCATAACAATTAATCTAGCACCCAAAGAAACTATAAAAACGCATTGTAAATAACATATCCGTCTCCACCGTGCTAATGGTTCTACAACCTTACTTGCAATAGATCTTCGAATTAAAAATCCCTACAAATATTTCTCTTATCATAATAAGGAACCACTTCACTTAACTTGTCGCTCGGTCGAAGTTAAGTGAATGTAATCAGCTTCCATATCCTTTACCAATGTTTAAATACATCGTATACTAACTCAAAATATACATAGACATTTTTGATACAGTGCAAATTCCAGCACACGCTCCTGTGTGGCAATTCCTATTTTTTTTATTATCCTATTTTTTTCATAGCAGTCATAGATTCTCTCAACCATTCCCCTGTTTCTTCAATTGGGTGCTGACGAATACTTTTGTTAACAGCAATTAATACTGAGTTATCAATACCATTTGTCGTAGCAAAAGGTTTTCCTATAACATTAGTATCGATAGTTTTCATAAATTCCGTTAATAACGGCTTACAAGCATGATCAAATAAATAACAACCATATTCTGCAGTATCAGAAATAATTCTATTCATTTCGTATAATTTTTTTCTAGCTACTGTATTGGCAATTAAAGGCAATTCATGAAGAGATTCATAATAAGCTGATTCTTCAATAATACCTGTTTCTGTCATAGTTTCAAAAGCCAATTCTACACCTGCCTTTACCATAGCAATCATCAATACTCCATTATCAAAGTATTCTTGTTCAGAAATAGTATCTGTAGTCGCTGCAGTTTTTTCAAAATTAGTTTCAGCAGTGGCCGCTCTCCAAGTCAATAAATTAACATCATCATTATCCCAGTCAATCATCATATTTTTTGAAAATTCACCTGAAATGATATCATCCATATGTTTTTGAAATAAAGGACGCATAATGTCTTTCAACTCATCAGCTAATCTATACGCTTCCACTTTTGAAGGATTGTTTAAACGATCCATCATATTAGTGATTCCACCATGTTTCAAGGCTTCTGTTACCGTTTCCCAACCGTATTGGATTAATTTAGAAGCATAAGCAGGCTCTATTCCTTTTTCGACCATTTTATCAAAACATAAAATAGATCCTGTTTGTAGCATTCCACAAAGAATAGTTTGCTCTCCCATTAAATCTGATTTTACTTCAGCAACAAATGATGAGTTCAATACACCCGCTTTGTGTCCTCCTGTTGCAACAGCATACGCTTTTGCTTGAGCAAAACCTTCATTATTTGGATCATTTTCAGGATGTACCGCAATTAAGGTAGGTACACCAAAACCTCTTTTATATTCTTCACGAACCTCAGATCCTGGACATTTTGGAGCACACATAATAACAGTAATGTCTTTACGAATTTGCATTCCTTCTTCTACAATATTAAAACCATGAGAATAGGCCAATGTTGAACCTTTTTTCATCAAAGGCATAATTGCAGTAACTACCGCAGTATGTTGTTTGTCTGGCGTAAGGTTACAAACCAAATCAGCCGTAGGGATTAATTCTTCATAAGTTCCCACTGTAAAACCATTATCAGCAGCATTCATAAAAGAAGCTCTTTTTTGAGCAATTGCTTCGGCTCTTAGCGCATAAGAAATATCTAAACCTGAATCTCTCATGTTTAATCCTTGGTTTAATCCTTGTGCTCCGCAACCAACAATAACCACCTTCTTTCCTTTTAAAGCAGCTATACCATCAGCAAATTCTGATTGGTCCATAAATTCGCAAACGCCTAATTGTTCTAATTGTAATCTAAGTGGTAATGAATTGAAATAATTTGCCATTGTCTAATTTTTATTTATTTTTTAGTTCTTCTAATAGTGTTGATATTTCCATTTTTTCTTTGGAAACGGATATTCTTCCTGAACGCACAAATTGCATGATTCCGAAAGGTTTTAATTTATTATATAGTTCCTCAATGTCTGAACGTCTTCCTGATTTAGAAATCACAAAAAAGTCTCTGGACACGGTAACTATTTCTGAGTTACTTTCTTTTATTATATTTTGAATTTGCTTTTCGTCGAATAGTAATCCAGATTCAATTTTGAATAAGGCATTTTCTAAAAAGATAGTTTCGTCATCAATATGATAAAAGGCTTTTATAACCTCAATTTGTTTTTCTATTTGACCTACAATGTTTTGCACCCATTTTTCTGTGGTATGCACCACAATCACAAATCTAGAAACATTTTCTATCTCTGATTCTGAGACATTTAAACTAAGGATATTGATGTGACGCTTTAAGAATATACCTGATATTCTGTTTAATAGACCAACGTTATTTTCTGAATAAACAGAAATTGTGAATGTTTGATTTTCCATAATATTAACTTAATCTGATATCAGAAACAGAAGCTCCTGTTGGTATCATAGGGAATACATTATTTTCTTTTTCTACCATAACTTCAAGGAAGTACGATTCTTTTGAAGCCATCATTTCAGCAACAGCAGCATCTAAATCTTCTCTTTTCGTTACTTTTTTAGCTTTGATATAATAGCCTTCTGCAATAGCAACAAAATTAGGGTTAGTCATTTCAGTCGAAGCATAACGCCTGTCAAAAAACAATTGCTGCCATTGACGAACCATTCCTAAAAATTCATTGTTTAGTATTACAATTTTTACTGGGACTTTCGTCTGAAAAATAGTTCCTAATTCCTGAATAGTCATTTGGAATCCACCATCTCCAATAATGGCAACTACTTCCCTTTCTGGCATTCCCATCTTAGCACCTATAGCTGCTGGTAATGCAAAGCCCATCGTTCCTAATCCTCCAGAAGTAACATTACTTTTAGATTTATTGAATTTAGAATAACGACAAGTAAACATTTGGTGTTGCCCCACATCCGAAACCATAATAGCGTCTCCTTTAGAATGTTTGTTGATCATTTCGATAGTTTCACCCATAGAAATCCCTTCCTTTTTAGGTTTCAATTCATCGTTGATTACAGCCTCTAATTCAACTTCATATAATTCTTTGAATCTATTGTGCCAAGATTCATGTGTATTGTTTTCGATTAAAGGCAATAAAGCAGCTAATCCTTCTTTTACATCACCTAAAACAGCTACTTCCGTTTTTACATTTTTATCTATTTCAGCAGGATCGATATCGAAGTGAATTACTTTAGCTTGTTTAGCATACGTTTCTAAATTTCCCGTCACGCGGTCATCAAAACGCATTCCTAGTGCAATTAAAACATCACACTCATTAGTTAAAATATTTGGTGCATAATTTCCATGCATTCCTAACATTCCTACATTTAATGGATGCTCTGTAGGTAATGCAGAAAGTCCTAAAATTGTCCAAGCAGCAGGAATTCCTGATTTTTCAACAAATGCTTTTAATAACTCTTCAGCCTGACCTAAAATAATCCCTTGACCAAAAACAATAAATGGTTTCTTAGCCTTGTTGATTAATTCTGCAGCTTCTTTTACTTTTTCAATATTTAATTTTGGAACAGCCACATAACTTCTAATTCCGGTACATTTTTTATAGCTGAATTCGAATTCATCAAATTGTGCATTTTTAGTAATATCTACTAATACTGGTCCTGGACGTCCTGATCTAGCAATATAGAAAGCCTTTGCCATGATTTCTGGAATTTCAGAAGCTTCAGTAATTTGGTAATTCCATTTAGTTACTGGAGTTGATATCCCAATAATATCTGTTTCTTGAAATGCATCAGAACCTAATAAGTGTTTCCCAACCTGACCCGTGATACAAACCATAGGTGTTGAGTCAATTTGCGCATCTGCAATTCCCGTGACCAAGTTTGTAGCTCCAGGACCTGAAGTTGCTATGGCCACCCCAACTTTTCCGGTAGCTCTTGCAAATCCTTGCGCCGCATGTGTGGCCCCTTGTTCGTGACGCACTAAAACATGATGCAATTGATCTTTAAATTTATATAACTCGTCGTAAACCGGCATGATTGCTCCACCTGGATAACCGTAAACCAAATCTACTCCTTCTTCTAATAAGCATCTAATAACGGCTTCAGCGCCTGATATTTTTTTTGTTCCCATCGGTATTTATTTATTCGCTTAAGCCGCAAAGGCTCTTTGCTTTATTTATCAGTTACACAACCTGTAGAGGCACTTGAAACTGATCTTATATATTTTAGTAATACTCCTTTTTTTACTTTTAAATCAGGCTGGACCCAATTTGCTTTTCTTGCTGCAAACTCTTCGTCAGAAATTTTCAGATTAATAGTGTTTTTTACAGCGTCAATAGTGATTATATCCCCATTTTTAACTAATGCTATTCCACCACCATCAAAAGCCTCTGGCGTAACGTGACCAACAACAAATCCATGTGAACCACCAGAAAATCTACCGTCAGTAATTAAAGCTACACTTTTTCCTAATCCAGCACCCATAATGGCTGATGTAGGTTTAAGCATTTCCGGCATTCCTGGCCCACCTTTAGGTCCACAGTACCTAATGACGACTACATTACCTGGTTTTACTTCACCTCCACGAACTCCAGTTATAACATCATGCTCATTTTCATAAACAATTGCGTCACCTTCAAAATATTCTCCTTCGTTACCACTAATTTTAGCAACACAACCTTCTTCAGCAAGATTTCCGTAAAGAATTTGGATATTTCCAGTTGCTTTTAATGCTTTCTGAATTTCGTGTATTACTTCCTGACCGTCGTTCAAATCTGGAACAACAGCTAAATTCTCTGCTAATGTTTTCCCAGTTACGGTTAAACAGTCACCATGTAATAATCCTTGTTTCAGTAAGTACTTCATTACTGCAGGAACTCCTCCAGCTTCATGCAAATCTTCCATTAGGTATTTACCACTTGGTTTCAAATCTGCAAGTAAAGGTGTTTTATCACTAATATCTTGGAAATCTTTAAGAGTAATTTCGATATCAACAGAATGTGCCATAGCAATTAAATGCATTACTGCATTAGTAGATCCACCTAAAACGGCTACCATTGTAATTGCATTTAGAAAAGCTTCACGTGTCATGATATCTCTTGGTTTGATATCTTTTTCTAACAAGATTCTAATTGCTTTTCCAGCATCAATACATTCTTGTTTTTTCTCTTCGCTTAATGCAGGATTAGAAGAACTATAAGGCAAACTCATCCCTAAAGCTTCAATAGCCGAAGACATCGTATTTGCAGTATACATTCCACCACAAGCACCTGCTCCCGGACAAGCATTTTGAATCACTCCCTTGAAATCCTCAGGAGCAATCGTATTGTTGAATTTTTTTCCTAATGCTTCAAATGCAGAAACAATATTTAAAGACTCGCCTTTCCATTTACCAGAGTGGATCGAACCTCCATAAACCATAATCGATGGGCGATTCACTCGTCCCATAGCAATTACAGATCCTGGCATGTTTTTATCACAACCCGGAACAGCGATTAAACCATCGTACCATTGTGCTCCCATTACTGTTTCGATAGAATCTGCAATAACATCTCTAGAAACTAATGAAAAACGCATTCCGTCAGTTCCGTTAGAAATACCGTCACTTACACCGATTGTGTTAAAAATAAGCCCTACTAAATCTTCTTTCCAAACCCCTTTTTTGATTTCTTTAGCCAAACCATTTAGGTGCATGTTACAAGTGTTCCCTTCGTAGCCCATACTAACAATTCCTACTTGAGCTTTCTTTAAATCTTCTTCAGTTAAACCAATTCCGTAAAGCATTGCTTGTGCAGCAGGTTGCGTTTCGTCTTGAGTTATGGTTTTGCTATATTTATTTAATTCCATTTATATAATTATATCTGTGTGTGTATTTATTTTCTTCTTTAAACGATAGTCGATTGCCCGATGTGTACATTGTCATTATTGAAATACAATAAGTCGTCTTTATTTAAAATAAAATTAGAAACGAACTCTCCTACTTCATTAGTTCCAAAACTAGTTCCCGGATTCAAATCAATAGTAACCACATTATATTCAATAGCTTTTTCTATTGCTTCATGTACTAATTTTGCTTCTTCGGTCAAGCCAAAGTGTTCTAGCAACATGGCTGCAGCAACAATAGAAGCAATAGGATTTGCGATATTTTTACCTTTAGCTTGTGGAAAAGATTTATGAACAGGCTCAAACAATGCTTTTTTAGTTCCGAAAGAAGCAGAAGCCAATAACCCGATTGAACCGGTAATAGCACTTGCTTCGTCAGAAAGAATATCACCAAAAAGGTTCTCTGTTAAAATAACATCAAACTGTCTAGGGTTTAATATTAATTGCATTGCTGCGGTATCCACAAATAAAAAGTTCAATTGCACATCTGGGTAATCTAAAGCTACTTTTTGCACTACGTTCCTCCACAAACGAGAAGTTTCAAGCACATTAGCTTTGTCAACCATAGTAACTTTATTTCTTCTTTTTTGAGCTTCTTTAAAAGCTAAATGCGTGATTCTTGTAATTTCTTCTTCAGAATATTCACAAACGTCAGATGCTTTTGTTTTCTCTTCATTTAATGTTTTGTCACTAAAGTACATTCCGCCTGTCAATTCTCTAAAAACAATAAAATCAGCTCCTTCAATAATCTCTCTTTTCAAAGGAGAAGAATGCATAAGAGTTGAATACGTTCTAATTGGTCTTTTATTGGCAAAAAGCCCTAACTCTTTTCTTAATTTTAAAACAGCCTGTGAAGGACGTTTTTGAGCATCTGGATTGCTATCATATTTAGGGTTTCCGTCTCCTACAGTCCCTAATAATACTGCATCAGTGTTCAAACATAAATTTAATGTTTGTTCAGGTAATGATGCACCTGTTTTATCAATAGCGACAGCGCCTATAAGGGCATCTTCAAAAATAAACTCGTGATCAAACATTACGCTAATTGCATATAATGCTTTTTTTGCCTGTAAGATTACCTCAGGTCCTATTCCATCTCCTGATAATACTGCTATTTTTAAATTCATGGCTTACGGTTATTAACTTCTTATTAAATCACTTTCTATTTTACAAGCTTCAATAATTTGATGTATATCATCATCAATTACTTCTTTTTTTACATCAGCAAATCTCAAAAACTCAACGTACACTATATCTAACTGTACTTTTGTAAGTTCGTAACCTACTTTTTTTGCTCTATAAGCCAATGCTGCTCTACCACTTCTTGCTGTAAGAACAATGGAGGACTCATTAACACCAACCTCTAAAGGATCCATAATTTCATACGTAGCTCTATTTTTAATAACGCCATCCTGATGAATTCCTGAACTATGTGCAAAAGCATTTGCTCCTACAATAGCTTTATTAGGCTGTACTATCATACCCATACTTTCAGAAACTAAACGACTCATTTCGTTTAATTGTTTAGTGTCGATATCAGTATATAAATTCAGGTAAGGATGTTGTTTGAAAATCATTACCACTTCTTCAAGTGCTGTATTTCCAGCTCTTTCTCCTATCCCATTAATGGTACATTCAATTTGTCTGGCACCGTTTACCGCTCCTGCAATTGAATTAGCAGTTGCCATTCCTAAATCATTATGACAATGGCAAGAAAGGATAACGTTTTCAATACCTTTTACGTTTTCACGTAAATATTTTATTTTTGCTCCGTATTCTTCAGGCAGACAGTATCCTGTCGTATCTGGTATATTTAACACCGTTGCTCCTGATTTAATGACTTCCTCACAGACTCGAGCTAAAAATTCATTGTCAGTTCTTCCCGCATCTTCAGCATAAAACTCTACATCCTCCACATAAGATTTAGCATGAGCAACTGCAAACTTTGCTCTAACAATTATATCCTCTCTTGTTGTATTTAATTTATGTACAATATGAGATTCAGAAGTACCTATTCCAGTATGAATACGTGGTCTTTTGGCATATTTTAAAGCTGCTGCTGCAACATCGATATCATTTTTTACTGCTCTTGTTAATCCGCAAACAGTAGCGTTTTTTACAATTTTACTAATTTCAGAAACGGACAAAAAATCTCCAGGACTTGAAACAGGAAATCCAGCTTCGATTATATCAACACCCATTTCATCCAATCGATTTGCTATAACGAGTTTTTGTTTGGTATCTAATTTGCATCCAGGAACTTGTTCCCCATCTCTTAAAGTAGTATCAAATATTTGGACTTTCTCTCTATTCATTTTCATTTTTTTAATGTAATTTCACGTCTCAGTAACAAATTTAGATTTCATTAGCGTTATATAAAACTCAATTTAATGAAATATACTGTTTATAAAGACAATAAAAACTTTGTAAACTATTGATATACATACATTTAAGCTCCTATATTATACAATGGCTAACCATCAAAAAGATTTTTTATTCGTATTGATAAAATCCTTATCTAAATCAGAAAAAAGACAATTTAAGATTTTTGCGAGTCGACTTGAAACTAGTTCGAACACAAAATTTATCGAATTATTCAATATTTTAGACAAATCTGAAGTCTATGATGAAAAACTTATATTGAAAAGTGGCATCATCAAAAAGGTACAGTTATCGAACCTAAAATCGTATCTATACAAACAGATTCTAGTGAGTATTCGATTGAATATACCGAGTCAAAACATTCGTTATCAGCTAAGAGAACAAATTGATTTTGCTAGTATTCTATACAATAAAGGATTGTACAAGCAGAGTTTAAAATTATTGGATAAGACAAAAATCCAGGCATTAGAAAACGATGAGAAGTACATGGCCTTTGAAATTGTCGAATTTGAAAAATTAATTGAGTCACAATATATAACCCGAAGTATTCAAGGACGGGCAGATGAATTAGTAATCCAAGCTAAGGAGTTAAACTATAAAAACACTATTTCAAGTAAGTTATCTAACTTATCGCTACAGCTTTATGGCATCATGCTTAAAACTGGCTACGTAAAAAGTGATGAAGACCAGCAGTATATTGACAATTATTTCCATAAACATATCGCTAAATTTGATGAGGACAAATTTGGATTTCGTGAAAAATATTGGTTTTACAATGCTAACTTATGGCATAGTTTTTTAATTCAGGATTTTGTAGGGAGTTATAAATATGCCTACAAATGGGTGACCTTATTTTATGACAACCCAAATATGATTTACTTAAATCCAGTATTTTTCATAAAAGGAAACCATTATCTACTGGAATCCTTATTTATGTTGAAATACAAATCTAAATTTAAAAAATACCTGTTAAAATTAGAAGAGACGATACAAGATCCTCGTTTTCCGGTAAATGACAATATTGCTTCACTGTCTTTCCTATATCTTTATAACAACAAACTGAATTACCACATACTAGAAGGTACTTTTGAAGAAAGTGAATACCTGATTCCTGAAGTACTAGATAAAATTAAATTACATAGTGAACATCTTGATGAACATCACGAAATGATGTTTTATTATAAAATTGCCTGTATTTATTTTGGTACTGAAAAGTATGCAGAATCCATTTATTATTTAGAGAAGATCATCAACAATAAAAATTTGACGATGCGAGAGGATTTGATGTGCTTTGCACGACTTCTTTATCTGATAGAAATTTACGAAATGGGGAAAGATTTTAATTTAGAATCCCAATTAAAAAGTACCTATAAATTCTTATTGAAAATGAATGACATGCATGAAGTGCAGAAAGAAATCATTCGATTCATGAAAAACTTAAATTCGTTTTATCCAAGTGACATTAAGAAAGAGTTTATAAAAATGAGAGAACGTTTTATTGAATTGGAAAAAAACACCTACGAAAAAAGGGCATTCCTTTATTTAGACATCATCTCATGGCTAGAAAGTAAAATTGAAAACAGAAAAATTGCCGATATTATCAGAGAGAAAGCAAAACTGATTAATCGCTAGTTATATAATAAAGAGTCGGTCCAAAATTAGATTTTAGACCGACTCTTTATTTTTTGTATTATTTCAATTCTTTTCTTGCTCTAATTATGTCTTCAAAAGAACAACATTTTACTAACTCTTCTTCTCCTTCGATTGTAATGGGTAAATAAATGGTTTCCACTTCTGTTAAATCTTCGTTTAAATAAAATGCGATATCGTCCAGTTTATAAAACCATTCTTTATCAAATTGAACTTTATTTATTGTGGCATCTTTTAGTATTAATTTTTCATTTAACGGCTTCATTTGTGAAATCAATTTTTAGATTCTAATTTTCTCCAAAATTACACTATCAAACAATAGTTCCCAAATTATAATAAATGTAGCTTTTATAAAAAACAAAAATAGTTTTAAGCTAAATGATTTGTACTAAACACTGTTGGCTTTTCATCCAATAAAACTTTACAATGCTCAAAAAAATCTTTTAGATATACTTGATTATTGTGCAGCGCTAATCCTTGTTCATCTTCCCACGTTTCATGAAGGATAAAAACGGTTTCATCGTCTTTATTTTGATGTAAATCATATTGTAAGCATGCTTTTTCTTGCGTGCTTTTTTGAACTAAATCAAGTAATGCTTCACGCAAGCTAGAAACGTTTTGTTTTTTACTTTTTAAGATAACTGTCAAATGTATTTTCATAATTAATTTATAAAGAGTGTTGTTAAATGATCATTATAGGATTTTAGGTCTTTTTCAACATCGGCATTTTTTTCTATATCGTGAAAATGCATACTTTCTAAAGGTAGCATACCCGTAAAAGCATTCATTCTGTGAAAGCCAAATAAAGCCCCTTCGTCTACACTATGTTGATTAAAGAATTCCCCTGGTAAAGTAAAAGCTTCTTTTGGAGCATTCCAAGAACTAGTTACCATATATTTTTTACCGTGAAGCATTCCTCCTGTTCCGTAATTAATGGTCGGATTAGCAGAGGATCTTCCGTCACTTTTATAGATTCCCTTAGTATGACCTTCGGTAAAAACTACATCTATGTACTTCTTGAATCCAAAAGGCAATTGCATCCACCAAATTGGTGTGTGGTAAATAATCACATCAGCCCATACAAAATTTTCTACTTCCTGAGCAGGATCATAATCATCATTTATATTGGTTGATTTCACTTCAAAATCGGCATGTTTATGAAAAAAATCAGCTGTGGCATTAGCGATAGTCTCATTAAAGCGTCCACCTGAATGACTAAATTTCTGACCTCCGTTTATTATAAATATTTTCTTCATGTTGTTTCTTTAAATTTATAATGCAAAGATAAAACGGATACTTCTATTATTAAAATAACATAATTCATACCTTTGTATCATAATTATAATAGTTATGGTCAATTTAGAATGGTATCGCACTTTTAAAGCAGTTTATAAAACAGGAACATTAACAAATGCTGCCGAAGCACTTTTTATTTCACAACCTGGAGTGAGTTTGCACTTGAGTTCCTTAGAAAATTATGTTGGTTACAAACTTTTTGACCGTACGGGGAGGAAAATGGTCCCCACAGAAAGAGGGAAAGTGCTCTATAATTTTATAATCGAACCGCTTTCAAAACTAGAAGAAGCAGAAAAAAACTTTCAAAGAAGTACGGAGAAAAACACGCCAACAATAAGTATTGGTATGTGTTTTGAAACCTTTCAAATTACTTTAGAACAATATATTTCCACCTTACCTTTTAATGTTATCATTCAATTTGGTGAATACCCTGAGATGGTAGACAGATTAGAAAAAGGTATTTTAGATTTAATTATTACGCCACAAATGGTAGTTAAAAATGGTATTGAATATCAGGAGTTTTCTTCAGAAACGATTGTTTTGGTAGGTGGAAATGAAATTGATAGTACCGCCTTCAATGCTATCGCAAAAGAAGAGAACATGGAGGCCATTGAAAATTGGTTGAAACAACAAAAATGGTACGGTACTACTGGAGACATGGAACACCTGCGACGTTTCTGGCAATTGAGTTTCAATAAATACCCTGAATTTAGACCTAATTATATTGTTCCTAATATAAACTCAATTATACGCTGCCTTAGCAGTGGTAAAGGAGTTGCCGTCGTTCCTGACTTTTTATGTAAAAAAGAAATTGAAAGCAATCAGATAAAACTCCTTTGGGAAGGAAAAATACCTTTAAAAAACATTCTCTATTTTGCAACCAGAAAAAAAACGATGTACGAAAAAGAGATTGCCTTAATTAAAAAGTTGTTTCTAGAATTATAATAGTTAATAACTATCCTTTGGCAAATTGTAATCTTTGTACAACAGTAGTGTTTCAAAATTAGATGTTTTTATATCAACATATTATTGTACCAATCATTTGTATAAAAGAATAGATTATTTTTAATAAAAAAAGAAAAACTAATCAAATACTTAAAGCCATGAACGGATTCTTTAAAACAATAATTGCGGGTTACGGAGCAAAAAAAATGGGTTGCGGTTGCGTAGGAACAGTCATTATGTTTATAATCATATATTGGATACTAGGTTCTTTCTAGAATTAAAAAATAACGAAATGCTGAATTTGATTTACTTTTTAGTCGCTTTCAGCATTAATTCCTTAATGTATTTTACGGGAGCGCTACCGTAGCTCAAAAATTGCTCGTGAAATTGTTTTACATCTAAATATGTAAACTTATTTTACGACGAAACTACTATTTGCTCATGAGCTGGCTCCTCGTACACTGGAAATAAATTCTTAAATTTTATTTTGAGCTATTACCAAATCACTAACCAATAAATAACAGAATTATTTTCTAAATTGATTGCATATCCTCTACTAAATCCATCTTTCCAGTCATCAGGCATATGCCAAGAACCTTCATGAAATTTTTCAGAACAACACTGTTTAGACTCCGCTTCAATTAAATATATTGAATATGATTTATTTAACAAGTTATAGCTATTTTCATCAAAATCACTTAATGTATAAAAATTAGGTATTGGCACTGCAGATTTATGTTTTATTTGTGTTTTAAATTGCTCATAATTTTTAGTGATGCTCAATATGTTTGATTCTCTAAGATACTTATTTACAATATAATATGACGTATCTGAGTATATTATTTTTCTAGAAACTGAAATCAATGAGTCAATTATTGATTGGGATTCTTTCTGTTTAACAATTAATAGTGAAGGTGAATATTTTGACAAATAATTATAATGAAACACATATTCAGATTTTATTTCCTTTTCTATTGGAAAATGGGTTGTCAGCCTTTTTGGATACTTCTCTAATGATTGTAAATAATCTACTACCCCTACAGGCGCTTGTTCGGATTTATTTTGGCAGGATATAACAAAAAAGAGAACAAAAAACAGTAAATATAATTTCAATTTATTCATGAACTATTTTTTAAAAGATGATGTAAGATCATAAATAATTTTCACATTATCTCTGAAAAATTAAGCCCCAGCTCGTCTTGGAGTTCTTTGCCATTGTACTTATACTTATAGGGTTTTATACATTTTTCCTAATCGTATTAGCGTGATTAATCAATCATGGTATAATTCAAAGAACTTGTATTTCATTACGAAAATAGAAGTAATCTTGTAATAAACCTAACGAATAAAAATAAAAAAAACCTATCAAATTAATGATAGGTTCATGATGCTAACGTTTTAAAAGTCCTTCGATTCAAATAGTCGAAATTTTACTTTTTAGTAGAACTTTTAGAAGGTTTCAAAGAGGGTGTATTCCCTGGTGTACTTTTGTTGTCACGCTGACGTTGGTCAGGTTTCCCTGTTGAATCTGCTATTCTTTTTGGTCCTGGTTTAAGTGCCATAATTTAAAATTTTTGGTTAGTTATGTATCTCAAATATAGTCAATTTTCAAATAGGAAAATAACGATTTATCAACTCCCGTTGTTGAAAACTATCCACTTTGATATATTTCTCAGTAGTTCCAGGCCATTTGTGTCCTGCAAGTTCTTGAACTCGTTCCAATGGAATTTTCTTTTCGTTGAGCCAATTGCAAATAACACTCATGCGGATGGTTCTTGGGTTGAGGTTTCTATCTGGAAACAATGATTTCAGTGGTTCAATAATTGCGTGGATTCCATCAACTGAAATAGGTTTCCCTAATTTGCTTAACAGTAATTTATCCTTATCGCATCGTAGTAATTCAGGTCTAATTTCATTGATGTACTTAGAAAAAACTATCATTTGTTTATTTAGTAATTCTAAGGTTCTGCGGTTCTGATTCGTTGAAGCTTTGATATAAATAGTTCCTGCATCCAAATCAATGTTTTTAACTGTTAGTTCTGCCAGTTCTTCGCTAGTCAATCCCTGATAAATCAGTAGAGAAAGTAATACACTGTTTCTCGAATCTAAGAACTGATAGCGGTTTTCTCTAGTTAAAAGCAATTGCAGTTCCTCACTGCTAAACAAATCCTGAACCTGCACACTTTGATTCTGTTTGTTTTTGATAGTTAGCTGTTTGCACGGGTGTTCGTTTCTCATTCCAGCCATCACTAAAAAATCATAGTATTTCTTGATTGCGGATAGAATTCTAACTCTGTACTGGATGTTGCTTTGCTTGCGACTAACTTCTTCCATGTAGCTCACAATATTTTGAAAGGTGTATCTTTTGGCTTTGGGATTGGTTACTAAAAAATGATTGATAGTGTACAAATAGCTTTCGGCTGTTTTGATAGATAGATTCTCTTTGAGATATAATTCTAATGATAATTTTGTCATAGGCATTTTTAAAATGTTGTTACAGGTTTTCTTTTCTTGTTTTTGATAGCGTATAAGTAGGTGGTATTTATCTGTGAATGTCCTAGAAAACCTCTGATAAATTCAATTCCTGCGTTATTCTCTCCTAGATGGTACGCAATACTATGACGTAAACAATGGAGCGTTATTTCCTTTTGAATGAGGTCGTATTTATGGGTTTGTTCAATCATTCTTTTAAGAATTTCATTCAGTTGTTCGCCACTGGTTCGCTTTCCTTTAGCATTCACAAACAAAGCATCTTCCAGAACTGTTTTTCCTACAAGAAATTGATACCGTTCTTCAATGATGTATTTTTTCAGATATTCAATGACTTTATCACTCATGGGAACTTCACGTCTTTTGTTTCCTTTTCCTTTTCTAACAATGAGCATTCCTAAGCTGAGTTGAATGTCCTTTACATCCAAAGCCTCTATCTCGGAACGTCTAAGACCACAACCATAAGCTACAGATAACAAAGCTCGTTCCTGTTCGCTTTGACAGTACTCATACACCGTTTTAACTTCTTCAACACTTAAAATATTTCTTGATTTTTGATTTGCATTGCTGTAACTTGGAATGAAAAATCCTTTGTCAATGACTTTGTTTTCTAGTAGATTCAGTACAAACAATCCTAAAGCAAATAGATGGAATTTAATGGTTTTCTCCGCTAGTGTTCCAGTTCCTCGGTACTTGGGTCTAAGAATTAAATACTCAAAATATCGTACCGATTCTTTACTGGTGACACTCTTGATATTGGTGATTCCAGACTCTTCCAACCAGATAAGAAATTCCAAAACTACATTCTGATACATTTGACTGTTTCCTGTTTTGTAATTCCTAACTTTCACAAATCGGTCGTAATCGTTGAGGTGGTTTTGAAATATTGAGGTTTGTATCGTTTTTTTCATTTTCTTATCTGGTTTTTAAAGCATCATTTCAAAACGTTGCTTAGGTGCACTCTGTAAAATTGCGAACACTAGCATTATATCACCAGTATTTACTGGGTCTCTCGTGTTCTTTTAGTTGATTTCCAACTGGTCTAACTGCTTGTTTAGGTCTTCTTTAATTTTAGCTTTCATCTTTTCCATATTGTCCCAGTAGCTAATCACATATTTAAATCCTTTGTTTGGTGAACCTTCAACAGCTTGTATGTATTCCAACTCCTGTAAAGTTTGGACGTATTTAAAAGCTGAGGTTTTACTCATATTGAGTTCCTGTCTGATTTCACGGGTCGTAAAACGGTGCGTTGTTCCTCCTGTCTGGCTTCTCACAAATCCTTTTAGATTTTCAAAAAACTGTCGGGTACTTTTATCTAGTTCATCCACTTTGATAATGATGGAATTAAAGAATATTTCCACGGCTTTTCTCACATCTTCTTTGGTGGCTATCAATCTCCCTTTAGAATCGGTCTTTCTTTGGTATTGGTGTAAAATGGTAATCTGAGAAACAAAATTTTGAAACTGACTGTTTAATCTTCTCAGCATCTTTGCCTCTAATGGGAGCATTAGTTTATCAGCAAAGGGATTCACGACTTCATAACTCTTTAACACTCGGATACAATTCCTAAGGAGTTGCTTGGCTTGTTGTTCGCTCTCTGTGGTGTTTATACCTGATATTTTTAGATTCTGAGCCTTGATAATTCTTAGGGTTTGCTCTTTACTTTCATCTACTCCCAACACAACGGAACGGCTCATGTTATCGTAATACACCTCTGCTTTGGTTGTGGCGGTAAGACTTGCAAAATGGGCTTCTACTTTTTTCATCTTTCCTCTGGTGTTCCCTAGCATGTCCTTAACCACTGTTGAACTGGTCAGGAACTTAGCCGATTGCATTTCTCTAAAAGCAAATTGCGCTTCTTCGTCAAGCCCATCAAAATCCTGAATGATAATGAGTTTGTTTATCAGTTCTTTATCTCTGTAATGGTAAAGTGATTTACTGGTAATTCGAGTCATGTTCATTACGTCTTCCTGTGGCATACAGTCCGCTATAGCGTTGATGAGGTGGCTTTTTCCTTCTCCTGAACTTCCTTGTACCAGTCCGTGCATTAAATATGGCATTTTGTAGCTCGATGCTAGTGTAAACAGGAGTATTCTGTTCTCTTCTTCTGCTACAATTCCGCTTTGTCCCAGTAGTTTGTCCACACTCTCAAAAAGACGTGGTTTAGAAAGGAATTCCACTGCTTTTTCATGAGCTTGGGGCGTGAGTTCCTTCAGAGAATATTGGTCAGTTATAGGGTTCATTTCAGCATTGAATAGTGTTTCTCTATATTCTTCCAATAGGTCGGTGAACTGCATCAAATCGGCTTCCAACTGATTCCCGTCAAATCCTTGCTTTTCGCTTAGTTCTCTGCACTGGTTCTGTACGTTAGAAAAATCAAATAGGTCTATCTTTACTCGGTGTTTCTTTTGACTTTGCTTTTCAATAATTTGGAGTGAAACTCTAAGGTTTCCTAAATCCATTGGCAGACTGCCAATCGCATAAAAAGTTCCTGTTTTTCCTTTGAAACTGATTTTGTAGTCACTTAGAATCTCTAGTGTTGGGATTGTTTTTTCTCCTTTTGGATTTTGCAGGAGTTCTATAATTCCATCAGCTCCGTAGTTAAGCCACATATCATTCATGCTGTGACCTTCTGGAAGCTGAATCAGGTTTACGGGTAATTCTGGTCTTATACTCTGTATTTGTGTTCTTATGTTTTGCATGTTCTTAACGTTTAATGATTATTATTTCTTCCAATTCGTGCAGGGCTTTGATGGCTTCTTGGTACTGGGGCAATATTTCCCCATTGTGCAGGGCAATGACTGCTTCTTTGTTTTCCAGTGTTTTGGATTGCAGTAAACTGGCGCAGTCCATTACAGTGGGAGCGATATAAAGCCTTTTGGTCAACGGATTGGGATACGCTGGATAAATACCTTGGTCGTTGAGGTATTCTTCTTTTGGGGTTTCGAGCCTAAACCGTAAAGCAAAATAGTTTACGATTCTGTTTTCCTTGTCCACCAGCGGAAAAATAAGTCCATAGCTCCCAAAAACAGTATATGCCATCATCGTCTCTTCACGCACTCCTGCATCACTCTTTTTAAGCACTCCCAAAGCCTCGAATCTGTCTTTGAACTCTTGCTCTCTATTATGATGGAATTGTCCTGAATTGAAGCCTATTCTTAGCTCGTTGTAATCCAGTCCAATGCTCTTTAAATAGTCTTTTGGCTTTTCTGCCTTACTACTTCTAATACCAGTTTCAAAGGACTGGAACAGCGTTTCTAAATTTTCCATAAGCTTCATTTTTTTAAAGTTTTGACACGTAACTTTTTGGCACAAGAAGACACCCTCGGGTATTGCACCGAATCTGCCATCTGTAATATAAATTTGATTTTTGAGTAAGTTGTTTAGCTTTACAACCTACTCTTTTACCATTCTTTAGCTATTAGAATGGAGAAAAGATTCTTGCAATAATCTCTTCATTTAGATTTCTTTTGACAAAGATATGACATGTTTTAGACATTCTTTTTTAGGTAACTTAATCAAGTTATATGAAATAAGTTATTTCGTACTAAAACCACTTAATCAATTGTTTATTAGTAAATTAAGCTTTTTTTAAATATTTTAAAATAAAATAATTTTAACTATTAATTAGTACGGTATTTCTTCTTTTTAATATTTTGCTTTTTTGTAGATAAATCAATCAATTTATGTAGCCAATAAGTTAGTTCTATTATACAATTGAAGAACGGTTGGAGCATAAAATTTATTCCCATGTCTGGTTTTGAAATTGAGCTGATTAAGATAATCTGCAATTTGTCTATAGCTCATTTCTTTCTCTTTGCAATTGAGGATTATTGATTGTGCTTGTCGATTTCGGTCATTGTTTATGGCATTTTCTTTGATTTTATCAACTCCCTTGGCTCTGGCTTCGCTAGTTAGATTTTGCGGATTACCTAATTTTACTCCTTTTTTCTTAAGTTCCTCAAGTGCAAGCTTGGTTCTGGAGCTGATAAGCTTGGCTTCCTGCTCTGCAAGTGCCGAAAAAATATGGATGGTGAAATTGTTGGCTGAGGGCATATCTACCGCCAAAAATTCGATACCAGCATCCATCAAAGAACTTACAAAGCTCACATTTCGAGCTAATCTGTCTAATTTTGCTATTATGAGGATTGCTCCTTCATTTTTCGCCAGTTGGATAGCTTTATGGATTTCGATACGTTCACGTTTATTTGTACCAGTCTCAATCTCAGTAAAACTCCTTAAGATAGTTCCATCCTGTGAAGTCACATATTTTTCAACTGAACTTTTTTGAGCTGACAATCCTAAACCCGAGATTCCTTGCTCTTTTCTACTGACTCTATAATATGCTACAAATTTTTTCATTTTGATATTGATTTAAACCTTAAACGTCCGTTTGTGATTTATTACACTCCAAATGTCCAGGTCTAATTTGGATTACACAAGAAAAACCCTGGATTTCCTGGGTTTACAGCTTTTTTGGGTCACCTACAACCACAAAAAAACGAGGAGATTAGCCTCGTTCTTTGGATTGCAATAATTTTTGAAACTCTGAAAATTCATGGTTGGTAAAATCTTCTTTTTTAAAACTAATAGGTAATTTTAGCGGTTGGGATGTTAGTATCCGTTTCAATTGAGAAAGTCTAAGTCTAATTCTCATTGCTTGTGGTGCTTGTAGTATTATTTATAAAATCCCAGTCTTCACCACTTAGTCCGTCTTTGGACATGTAGAACAATCCAGCTTTGTATCGGTCATAGGCTCCAACGTCAATTCTATCATAACTAAAATACTCTTGAATATCGGTTACAATCTGCTCATGGAGCTTTTTATCTTCAATGTAAATCACAAAATGGTTGTGATAACCTTTTCTATTGGTGAAGGGTTCAGTAGTAAAAAATAGTCTGAGTTCTGTTGAAGTACCATGTTTTTCATTCAAATAATCATAAAGTCCGTGCATTTGTTTAAAACAACTGGTCTTATTACGTTCTAATTTGTAGGATACCGTAAAGAAAAAACTCCAGTCCATCTGCCAGAACGTATGTTGAAAACTCGTCTTATCTGCTAAACAATCGATAAGGTTTCTCATGGACTGGTTTTCTTGTCGTAGTATTTTGTTCTCATCGAACATGATTTCGCTGTCAAAATATCTTGCATGGTCAACTAGAAAGAATCGTTTTCCATTTTTAAATTGGGTTTCGCTCCATAGCTCTTCATTCTTTTTATAAAATCTGTAAATAGTGCTTTTGCTTGATTTTGTACTTTTTATAAATTCTTTTATTTTTTCATATTTCATTTTGTTGGTT
Source organism: Flavobacterium sp. Arc2 (assembly GCF_041431385.1). Classification (NCBI taxonomy): domain Bacteria; kingdom Pseudomonadati; phylum Bacteroidota; class Flavobacteriia; order Flavobacteriales; family Flavobacteriaceae; genus Flavobacterium; species Flavobacterium sp. Arc2. The sequence continues at coordinate 45,376 of NZ_JASMRH010000012.1, forward strand.
CGTTACTCTCTCGTTATTGGTTAGATACAAGAACTCTATACAAGGAGGTTAGTCAAGCATCTATACAATAAATACAAACAAACTTTGAAAAGTGTAGCTTTTTGGCACTTTTTTTTCAAAAATATTTTTTTTTGATGGTTCAATTACTGTTTCAAAGTGAGACATTGTTTAGTGGAATTTCAAAAATTGTGGAATTTTCGAGTGAAGCATCGAAGGAATCAGTTGAAATGTGTACATGTTACAGTGCTACGGGCAGGTAATTTGAGGTTTAAATCGGGGAATTTAGTACTAAAATAGCCGATATAGGGAGGAGGTGGGGTGTGGATTTTGATTCTGATTATTTATCAGAGTCTTCCAGCGTTTACAGGAATGTCTAGGTACGAAACTTGACCTTTTCGTACGTTTTTTATGCTATAAAATCCAAAAGCCACTCCGTATAGAATGGCTTTTCAATATTTTTATTATTTTGAGAATTTTAATTTTTATTGTCTTTTTCTATTTCAAAATTTTCAGGAAAAGGAGGTGGAGTAATAATTTTTAAACTTTCATAAAATAATGATTTTTCTTTCTTATCATATATGCTCATTATATATAAAACTAACTTATCTAAAGGTTTAAGCTGTTCACAAGTTCCACTAATTAAAGTTTTTCTATTTTGCTTATCATCATTAATTATCATAATGTATCGTATTCCATCACTATAATTTTTATCAATAGTATCACATTTTGTTAGTGAAAGTCCATTTATTCTTTTTGTAATATTATCTATTTCAATTTTATCAAAATGGACTTGATAAACTGAGCTAATTCCCGATATATTATTAATTAACACTGTACCTTCTCCATTGGGTTCAATTTTAAACGAACTAATTGTTTTTTTTTGTTGTATTGATAAATCAATATAATAGGCGACTTTTTCATCTTTCGTTTGATTTTTTTTACAACTAATGAATAAATTTATAAGCACAAAAAACAAAAAAATTTCTTTTTTAAATTTCATAATAATAAGTTAAGTTATTCTGTATAATAATTAATTTCTTTCTTTATTTCTTGAGCTGTTTTTGGAATATTATTTTTCTTATAATATTCTTGCAATATTGGCAATAGTTTTATTTCTAAAGTACCATGAGTTTTTGCTTGACGGTGTTGTTTTAAATTTTCTGCCCATTTTTTTGGATAAGAGCCATTTTTTACAGCATCATCCACCCAATCTCTAATATTTTTGTCAATTTTAGAATAATTTATTGTTTTATCATCATAATAATCTTCAGCTATGTTTTCAGCATGAATAAATGATTCATGTCCAATATCATCTATTAGTCCATCTAATCTTCCCTTCCCATCTGCTCCCCCACTGAATTCCATTGAAATTTCCATACGCCCATTTTTAATTTCAGAACCAGTTCTAGCATCTGCACTACTTTTATTTTTAACAAAATTTAAATCGGTATTATTCTTGTCAAATTTGCCACTTTTTTCATACTGATGTCCTGCAATAACTTGTCCTGCTTTAGCAAAATTGCCAAGAAAAGAAATTCCTTGTTTAGATTTTGCAAAAAACTCAAAAGCCTTAACTAATCCAGGATTAACATATTTGCCTTTTTTATCTTTTTCATAAATAAATGAAACATCAATTTCCATTCCTGTTGGGTCTGTAAAAACTAGAGGATTATCAATGCAATATACATAAGGAGAAATATCAGGATATTTAAAAGCCTTAGGGTCGATATTCATCCATCTGCCGAGTGCAGGGTCATAATTTCTCGCTCTGTAGTCGTACATGTTAAGCCCCAGCTCGTCTTGCAATTCTTTTCCGTTGTATTTATACTTAATCCGCGACTGGATTCTAGGTTCTTTCTAGAATTCCAAAAATAACAGAATGCTGAATTTGATTTACTTTTTATTCTCTTTCAGCATTAATTCCTTAATGTATTTTACGGGAGCGCTACCGTAGCTCAAAAATTGCTCGTGAAATTGTTTTAGGCTAAATTTAGCACCTTGTTCTTTTTTAAGCATTTCCCTAAAATCATAAATTTCAGTATAGCCTGTAAAATAAGAACACAGCTGAACCTGAGACAGATTAACGCGGTTCCACTTCCCTTCTGCTTCAGCTTGTTGCTGAAAAGCTTCAGTAATCAACAAATTCATCGCTTCTTCCTTAGTCATGTTCTTAGTATGCACGCTATAATCTAATATCGCATTACAAGTCGTTCTTAGATTCCACTTATAATACATCAACCACATTTCAGCTGAGTTTTTGTATCCGCTTTCCAGCATCATTCTTTCGGCATAAACTGCCCAACCTTCTACCATCGCTCCATTCCCAAAAATTGCTTTAATGAGACTTGGCGACTGATTGCTATATACTAATTGAGTATAATGTCCCGGTATGGCCTCATGAATGTTTAGTATTTGCAAAATATAATCATTGTACTCCCTTAAATAGCTTTCTGATTTTTCTGCACTCCAACCTGACATGCTACCTACATTATAATAGGTGTTGGCATTTTTATCATACGGCCCAGGTGCCGAAATCGAAGCTCCTGCAACTCCAGCCATATAGCTCGGTTCCTTACGTACAACCAACGGCTTTGAAGGGTCTATATAAAGTAAATCTTTGGCTTTTACATACGCAACGAGTTCAGGTATTTGTTTCTCTATCTCCGATTGAAATTTAGCAGGTGTAGTATGTTGAAGGGAAATCTTGTCTATTACCATTTTAATCAGTTGTAACTTATCAGCTGGCTTAGCTGTTGATTTCATGTATTTTGGCCACAAGGAATCGGCCAAAGCAAACATCTTTTCGTGCAGTTCTTTTTTATGATTTACTGCCTTTACAAAAATAGTATCGGCACTATAGCTAGACTGAATATCTAAATTAAATTTTTCAGTGTACAATTTCTCACCTAACCTAAAAGAGCGAGGCGTTTTATTGTCTAAATCCTTTAACCAATTGGTGTAAACCACAATAGCATGTACTGCTGTTTTTGCTTTTTCTTTAATCTCTTTCTTCTCAGTATTGGATAATTTACTTTTAGCTAAAGCGGAAATCAAGTCTTTTTCGAAAACAGATATGCCTCCTAAATTTTGAGAAATAGCAAGAGCGGTATGTTCTAGCGTTGGGTTTTTTATATTTACTTTCGCTGCTTCATAATAAGCCGGAACCGCATCCATTTTCAAATTAAAACTATGTAGACGGACCTCTAAAGAGTCATATTTTCCATTTAATATTTCAGCGAAAGCTCCACTCACATTATATTCTGCCGGATTCCATTGGTAAGATTTTAATTTATCAATGGAAAAAATCGAGCTTTTTAATTGATTTTGTATCATGTAAAAATCAATAATATTATTGTCCGTAAGGTTTTCCAAAGAGTAGTTTTGCAGCGAATCCAGTTGAGCATGAGCAAAATCTAATTGTCTTTTTATATAACTAGAGTCTGAAACTACCAAAACACTATCCAACTTATGATATCCTTGATTAGCAGCCCAATCCGGATACAATTCCCAAAGAGAAGTAACAAAAGTTTCTTTGTATTTCTCGAAGTTTTTATTTGAATCTATTGGAACTTTCTTTTCCTCTTTTTTCTGACATGAAAACAGTAAAACTAGGAACAGAATGGAGAAAATATTTTTTTTCATTGGTTTTATTTGAGATTTTAAAGGTAAAAAAAAATGCTGTTCGATGAACAGCATTTTAAAATCTATAATTAATACGCTAAAAGAGTCAGTAAATCCTTTTCAAATCGGCCTTTTGGCAAATATTGATCTTCCAGTGCTTTTGTAAACGGAATAGGGGTGTCTAAACTCGCTACCCTCTTTACTGGAGCATCCAGATATTTAAAGCATTCTTCCATAATCATTGCCGATATATCGCTGGCAATACCTCCAAACATGGAGTCCTCTTGATATATAATTACTCTTCCTGTTTTCTTAACGGAAGCAAAAATAGCTTCGGTATCCAAAGGTTGTAGCGTTCTTAAGTCTAATAAATCTGCTGAAATTTCAGGATTACTTGCTAATGTATCCAAAGCCCAGTGTACCGCTGCTCCAAAAGCAATGATAGTAACCTCTTTTCCTTCTTTCAGCAAAGCCGCTTTTCCTAGTGGTAAGGTGTAATAGTCTTTTGGTACTTCTTGATACACGCTACGGTACAGTTGTTTGTGTTCAAAAAATAGCACTGGATTCGGGTCATTTATAGAAGCATTCAGTAAACCTTTTGCGTCATAAGGAAAAGCAGGATACACCACCTTTAAGCCGGGTGTTTTAGTAAACCAGGCTTCATTGGTCTGTGAATGAAAAGGCCCCGCTTGCGTTCCGCCACCGCAAGGCATACGAACAACAACATCTGCATTTTCTAACCAACGGTAATGTGACTTGGCCAATAAGTTCACAATCGGATTGAATCCCGTCGAAACAAAATCGGCAAACTGCATTTCGACAATCGCCTTGTATCCGTTGATGGACAATCCCATTCCCGCAGATACCACGGCACTCTCACATATAGGTGTATTGATTACACGTTCTTTTCCAAATTGTGCTACAAATCCATCGGTGATTTTAAAAGCACCTCCATATTCAGCAACATCCTGACCCATAATAACCAAGTTGTCATGACGTTCCATAGATTGCGTTAAACTGGTCGAAATCGCATCTATAAATCTTATTTTTTCTGTATCTTCTGACGGATTAATTACCTCAGGGTTATATAGTTTAAAAACATCATTTAACTCTTCACTTAATGTTGCTTCTATTTCCGGTTCTGCATTGGCAACAGCCAGATTTTCATCGATTTCATTTTTGATTTCACTTCTTAATGTAGCGTCAAACTCGTCCGTAAGGATTCCGTTTTCGATTAAAAAACTACGGTAATTTTCTACAGGATCTTTTGCAGCCCATAGATCCATTAATTCTTGAGGGACATATTTAGTACCACTCGCCTCTTCATGTCCGCGCATTCTGAAGGTTTTAAACTCTAATAAAACGGGACGCGGTTTTTCTATCATTGATATTTTTAATTCTGACAGTAAATTGTATACCTCCAGAATGTTATTTCCATCAATAATATGACTTTCCATTCCGTATCCTTTTCCTTTGTCTGCCAGATTTTCGCAACGGTACTGCTCGTTTGTGGGAGTCGAAAGACCGTAGCCGTTATTCTCAATGACGAACATAACAGGCAACTCCCAAACTGAAGCAATATTCAAAGCTTCATGAAAATCTCCTTCGCTAGTAGCGCCTTCACCCGTAAAAACTGCGGTAATTTTACCGTTTTTCTTTAGCTTATTAGCCAGGGCGATTCCGTCAGCAACACCTAATTGCGGACCAAGATGCGAAATCATCCCAATAATCTTATACTGTTGGGTTCCAAAATGGAAACTTCTGTCACGTCCTTTGGTAAAGCCATTCGCTTTTCCTTGCCATTGCGAGAACAAACGGTACAATGGAATATCACGGCCGGTAAACACCCCTAAGTTACGGTGCATAGGCAAGATGTATTCATCCCTATCCAAAACTGCCGTCACTCCAACCGAAATGGCTTCTTGCCCGATTCCTGAAAACCACTTGGATACCTTTCCCTGACGAATAAGGATCAGCATTTTTTCTTCAATAAGCCTCGGCTTAAGGATCCTTTTATATAAATCTAATAAGGTTTCGTCAGTAAGATTTTTTCTGTCAAAGTTCATTTTATTGGCTTTATTACGCGATTCAAAGATAAAAAAATATAACAGTTTTGGTTAAATTTGTTATATTATTTCATCTACTTATTGTCTTTTAAAATTCTAATATAAAATTATTTAATATATTTGTAATTGGAAGGGTTTTAAAGCCTTCTAAGTTATTAAAAAATAAGTATTATATGCAAAACATTCCTAGTGTTGACTTGCGTGATTTCCTTTCGGACGACCCGAAACGTAAACAAAAATTTGTAAATGAAATCGGAAGTGCATTTGAAGATATTGGCTTCGTAGCACTAAAAGGTCATTTTTTAGATGATCAATTGGTAGAAGAATTGTATGGTGAAATAAAAAGTTTTTTCGCCTTACCGTTAGAAACTAAACATAGCTATGAAATTCCAGGGATTGGAGGGCAAAGAGGCTATGTTTCTTTCGGAACAGAACATGCCAAAGGACGAAAAGAGGGAGATTTGAAAGAATTTTGGCATTTTGGTCAGTATGTGAGTGAAGATTCAAAATACGCTTCAGAGTATCCTGAAAATGTTGAAGTAAAAGAGTTACCACGCTTTAATGCGGTAGGTAAAGAAGCATACCAAATGCTTGAAAAAACAGGTGTTTATGTGTTACGTGCTTTAGCGTTGCGTTTGGGACTGGATGAATTCCATTTTGACAATTTCGCCAAAGACGGAAATTCTATTTTAAGACCCATTCATTACCCACCTATTACTTCAGAGCCTGCAAATGCGATTCGCGCTGCTGCTCATGGTGACATCAACTTGATCACCTTATTAATGGGAGCTCAGGGAAAAGGACTTCAAGTTCAAAACCATAACGGGGATTGGATTGATGCCATTGCTGCACCGGATGAATTGGTAATAAATGTAGGTGATATGTTATCTCGTTACACGAACAACAAATTGAAATCTACGATTCATCAAGTGGTTAACCCACCAAGAGAATTATGGGGAACTTCACGTTATTCTGTACCGTTTTTTATGCACCCTGTGAGTGATATGCCATTGAATTGTTTAGAGAACTGCATTGATGCAGAACATCCAAAACAATTTGAAGATATTACTGCTGGTGATTACCTATATGAACGTTTGGTAGATTTAGGATTAATCAAAAAATAATTCCTAAATTTACTTCAAGTAATAAAAGACATTAAGTTTACTTAATGTCTTTTTTCTTTTGTTTAACATTGCAACATTGAGAATGCTGATTTGAGTTTAAAGTAATTGGAACACTGATAATACGGATTTTAGCAGATCAATTTTATATAAAACGTTTTATTTTAAATATTTATGAGTAGTATTTTACATCGAGAATTAACTCAATATATTTTAAAACATTTTTATGATGTTTACAATGAACTTGGATATGGTTTTCTTGAGAGAGTGTATCAAAATGCTTTATATTATGAACTTAAAGAAAATAGTTTTAAAGTTGAAGCTCAGAAAAAAATTAAAGTTTATTATAAAGAAATTGAAGTCGGAGAATACTTTGCAGATATTATAGTAAATGATTTAATAATTTTAGAGTTGAAAGCTCAGGATTATCTGATTGAAGCAAATGAGTTTCAATTAATAAATTATTTAAAATCTACTGACTGTGAGGTTGGTTTGCTTTTAAATTTTGGTAAAAAGCCTGAATTTATTAGAAAAATATATCAAAATAACCAAAAATAATGCTTTCAGTATAAATAAAAGATCCGCGATTATTCATTTTAAATCTGCGTCATCCGCGTTCTATTATTCATATCATATTCATTTTAAAAACAAAGCAATAACAGAAAGTAAGATTACAAGTAAATAAAAAAAATCCGTGACCATCCGTTTTAAATCCGCGTTATCTGCGTTCAATTTAAACGCAATCTGAAAACAAAAAATAAAACACACGTCATCTGCGTTTAATCAAAACATAAAATATGGACTTACAAGACCAATTAAAAAATCTATTCCCAGACCACGAGCCCGGTCCCGAAGAGAAAGTGGAAGAAGCTCCGCATGAATTATACGTTCAAAAAGAACCTATGATTTGTAAATTCGAAAAAAGGAAAGGAAAGGCTACTACCGTAATTGAAGGTTATGAAGGATCTGACGAGGATTTTAAAATCCTAGCCAAAGAAATTAAAACCAAGTTAAGCGTTGGTGGTACTTTTAAAGACGATTCTATTATTATTCAAGGAGATTACCGCGATAAAATCATGGAAATTCTGAAATTAAAAGGTTTCAAAGTAAAACGCGTGGGAGGTTAATTCCCTCCTGACCTCCCCAAAGGGGAGGAAACGAAAATAATAAAAATCAGAATTGACATAGACTCCCTTCTATAGGACGCTCTAATAATAACAACTTTGTGAACTTTGCGAAAAACCTTGCGAACTTTGCGGTTAAACATAAAAATAAATGATACAATCATCAGAATTAATACTAAATCCAGACGGAAGCGTTTATCACTTGAATCTGAAACCAGAACATATTGCACACGATATCATCTTTGTAGGTGATCAAAACCGTGTAGAAAAAATAACTCAATTCTTTGACAGCATCGAATTTTCTACTCAAAAAAGAGAATTCAAAACCCAAACAGGAATATTCAAAGGCAAAAGAATAACAGTAATGTCAACAGGAATAGGGCCTGACAATATTGATATTGTAATCAATGAATTAGATGCCTTAGTAAATATTGATTTAGAAACACGCCAACCAAAAGAAAAGCTTATGTCGCTAAACATCATTAGAATTGGAACTTCGGGATCCTTGCACGCTGATATTCCCGTGGATAGTTTTGTGATGGCTAAATTCGGCTTAGGCTTGGATAATATGCTTCGCTCCTATCTTGTTGATGAAGTGTCAATCCTAGGGATGGAAGATGCTTTTGTAAAACATACTAATTGGGATGTGCGCAAAGGAAAGCCTTACATAATTGCCTGTTCAGAAAAACTGGAGAAAATCATCGAAAGCGACAAAATGCACAAAGGAATTACAGCAACTGCTGGAGGTTTTTACGGGCCTCAAGGTCGTGTATTGCGTTTGAATATTCAAGACGAAAGTTTAAATTCTAAAATGGATAATTTCAAATTTGAAGATAATAGAATCACTAATCTCGAAATGGAAACTGCTGCAATCTATGGCCTTTCCGCACTTTTAGGACACCATGCGTTATCATTAAATGCCATTATTGCAAATCGTGCTACAGGAACTTTTAGTGCAGATCCGTACAAAGCAGTTGATGAATTAATCGCTTATACTTTAGACAAATTAGCTAATAATTAATTTATTTAGGAGTCATTTCCCGTCTCGTCCTTTAGACAAGATTACAATCTTTTTTTCGATGAAAACCTCAAAAAAAGATTTCGAGTTCTATTAGGCCGAAAATATACAGTACAAATACCAACTCATTGTAAAATGAATGCTACTATCGAAACTAATCGTTTAACACTAAGAAAAATTATTCCTTCCGATGCCGAAGGAATGTTTCTTTTGGATTCAAATCCAAATGTACATGAGTTTCTGGGTAATCAGCCCGTTATTTCAATAGAAGAAAGCAGGGAATATATCGCCAATATCAGAAACCAATACCTTGAAAACGGAGTAGGTCGCTATGCGGTTATTCTGAAAGAAACAAATACTTTTATAGGTTGGTGCGGTATAAAATTCATTACTGAACCAGAAAATGGCCATGTTAACTTCTACGAAATAGGTTATCGATTTATTGAAAATTATTGGGGACAAGGATTTGGTTACGAATCGGCAAAAGCCTGGCTCGATTACGGATTCAATATTATGGACATAAAAACAATGTATGCGTCCGCAAATATTGAAAATGTTGGTTCGCGCAGGATTCTAGAGAAATTAGGAATGCAACAAAAAAACGAGTTTGATTGGAATGGTATTGCTTGTCTTTGGTATGAATTAAATGCAAATAATCAAGGTTGAAGAATAGACAACCTTTAGTTTTAAATTGTAGACACCATAGAAGAGGCTGTTGAAGCCTTAAGCAATGGCAGTGCCGATTATTTTATTTGGGAACACTTTATGACCAAACCCTTGGTGTAACTAGGAGTATTACGAATAATTCGAAACTAATGCAATACATTGACTTTTAGCGCTTTTAAGACACAATGCCTTATCGCTGAAGCTATTATTGCTAATCATGCTTCGAGAACTTTTAACCCTGATACATACAAAGCGGCAGATGAACTGATTCCTTCTACTTTAGATAAATTAGCGAAGTAATTTAAATTGAATATTGGAAAAAATTAAAGAAGTTAGCAAATCAAATTGTTAACTTCTTTTTAGAATTCGCTCTCCATTTATATAGTCCGACGGTCGCTGTCTAAGGATTTTGTAGAAAGTATTACTAAAAGTCGGTACACTATTATAGCCTACAGCTTGCGCCACTTCATTGACGGTAAGGTGTTTTTCTAACAATAATTCGATTGCTTTTAAAATCCTTCGAATAGTGAGGTATTGTATGAATGACATCCCTAAATCTTTTTGAAACAATCGATATAGTGAGCGCTCACTAAATCCGAATTGAACAGCTATTTTAGAAAATAAAATGCTTTCCCCTAAATTATCATCTAAGTACTTTACTATTTTTGTTAGCCGAACGTCTTTAGAAAAAGGCAAGGATAGTGGCAAGTTATTCAAACATATTGTAGGTAAAATTGCTTTAATAGCTTTCGTTATATCATAATTTCGACTTCCTTTTATTAAATTTCCATCCCATCTATTGGTAAAAAGCATCATTTGAAGTAGCAAATCGTTGATTGGATAAATCCCTTCACTTTCATAAAAAGTATGCTCATTCTTTTTAACAGGAAAATATAAATTTCTCATGATTACGTTTTCAGAATTGGTATGAATACTGTGCTCCACCCCCGCCGGAATCCACATAAAATGGCGGGCAGGCAAGAAATAAGTATTTGTTTGCGTAATCACATACACAATACCACCTTCAGTGTATAACATTTGAGCTTTGTCATGTTTATGAGTTGGAATTAGTAATTCACCCATTAAATCATGATGACAATAAATACTTTTTTTATCCGTGTCAACTTTATTTATATAATACTTTTCTTCAATCATATATTGCTTTTATGGTGTCCGAAATGGATAGCTATTTGTCTTTTTAAGATATTTTGTCAACTGTAAATTTCTGTAATATTGTAATATTAATAAATTAAAATATCTAATATTTTTAATTCATCAATAAAACACACCTATTATTATTAAATTCCTTACTAAAAATAAAAATTATGCACTTAGAGCGAATTCGATTTCAAAGTTACAAAGACATAATAATTTCTGCACAAGAAGCTGCCAGTTTTTTAAAAGATAAAATGGTAGTAGGCACAAGCGGATTTACAAAAGCTGGCGATAGCAAAGCGGTGCTTCCTGCATTTGCAAAAAAAGCAGAATTTGAAAATGTAGCTATTACACTTATTACCGGCGCCTCTTTAGGACACAACACGGATGCTGATCTAGCCAAAAATAATGCATTATATAAAAGAATGCCTTTCCAGGCCGATAGTTCACTTAGAAACAAAATTAACGAAGGTGAGGTATTGTTCATAGACCAACATCTAAGCGAGACTGCTGAATTATTGGAAAACAAACATTTACCAAAACTTGATTTTGCAATTCTTGAAGCTACATACGTCGACGAAAAAGGAAATATTATACCTACAACATCTGTGGGAAATTCAGCCACTTTTGCACACTTAGCAGATAAAATTATTATTAAAATAAACACCTCTATACCTTTAAATTTTAAAGGATTACATGATGTTTATATGCATGATAAATATCCAAATAGAGATGTTGTCAATATCAAATCTGCTGATGATCGAATTGGAGTCGATTACATAACTATTGATCCTAAAAAAGTAGTGGGAATTGTGTTTACAGAACTTCCGGATAGTGCTGCTTTAGTTAGTGCCCCAGATGAAAAAACAACTGCGATTGCTGATCATCTTTTAGCATTTTTTGAAAATGAAATCGAAGTTGGGAGACTAACAAAATCATTAATGCCCTTACAAGTAGGTATTGGAAAAGTTGCTAATGCAGTGATGTCAGGATTTTCAAGAGGGAATTTTGAAAATTTAGTCATGTATTCTGAAGTATTGCAAGACAGCACCTTTGAGTTATTCGATTCTGGAAAAATGGATTTTGCTTCGGCATCATCGATCACAGTTTCTGAAGCCTGTTACAAACAAGTGCTAGAAAATTTTGATCAGTATAAAGACAAAATGGTTCTCCGTCCTCAAAACATTAGTAATTCGGCCGAAGTAATACGCAGATTAGGAATTATAGCTATTAATACCGCTATCGAATTTGATATTTATGGCAATGTAAATTCAACACATATCTCAGGGACTAAAATGATGAATGGCATTGGTGGGTCTGGAGATTTTGCCCGAAATAGTTTTTTAAGCATTTTTGTCACGCAGTCAGCTTCTAAAGAATTCAATGCAATATCGCATGTAGTACCTATGGTCCCTCATATAGATCATACAGAACATGATGTAGATATTCTAGTTACTGAACAAGGTTTAGCTGATTTAAGAGGTTTAGCACCAAGAGAACGCGTAAAAGTGATAATTGAAAATTGTGCTCATCCAGATTACCAAGAGGAACTAACTGATTATTACAATCGGGCTTGTTTAGGTGGTGGACAAACTCCTCACCTACTAGAAGAAGCTTTTTCTTTCTATACCCGATTTGCAAAAACTGGAAGTATGAAGCAAAAGAAAGCGATTCAATTATCTAACTAAATCTATATTTTTCAGTTTTTAATTTGTTGATTCCCTATTCATTTTTCTATGTTTAGGGAATTTTTTTATTTGAAATCCTCGTTTCTCTTAGTACCTTAGCAATAAATTTGTAAAATGAAAACAATAAAAATTGCCGGAGTACCGGAGCATTTCAATTTACCTTGGCATTTAGCCTTAGAAAACAAAGATTTTGAAGCCCATAATATCGATTTACAGTGGACTGATGTACCTGAAGGAACTGGTAAAATGTGTCAGATGCTCCGCAATGGAGAAGCTGATATTGCGGTAATATTAACAGAAGGAATTGTAAAAGATATCGTTGCCGGAAATCCTTCTAAAATTGTTCAGGTTTATGTAGAAAGTCCATTGATTTGGGGAATTCACGTGGCAGCCAACTCCAAATATAACACCCTTTCCGATTTAGAAAATACTAAGGTGGCTATTTCGCGTTTAGGTTCTGGCTCTCAATTAATGGCTTACGTAAATGCCGGCAATCAAGGTTGGAATACAGACAACCTTAAATTTGAAATCATCAATACCATTGACGGCGCTGTTGAAGCTTTGACCACTGGTACTGCTGATTACTTCATGTGGGAACGTTTTATGACTAAACCATTAGTAGATAAAGGAATTTTTAGACGAATTGCAGATTGTCCTACCCCATGGCCTTGTTTTGTAATTGCTGTACGAGATGAAATATTGGAAAATAATCCAGAGATTATTAAAAAAATTTTGAGCTGTATCAATACAACTACCAAAATTTTCAAAGACATTCCTGATATAGACCAAACTTTAGCGGCTAATTATCACCAAAAAACAGCTGATATTCAAGAATGGTTATCGTTAACAGAATGGTCAGAAAAACCATTAACCACTAAAATGTTAAACAATGTTCAAAATCAACTATTTCAACTGAAAATCATTGATAAAATAGGTACTTTTGATGAAATTGTAAAACTACTCTAGTTTTTTGATTGTTGGTGGCACTATGATGAACATTAAAAATATTTCTTTTAAAAATTTTAAACAAAAACTTCGGGTTAAAAAACCCTGGGATGACGTTATCATTTTTGTAATGAATATTTTAATAGCAATCCCTCTTTTCATCATAGCTCACGAGAATTTAATAGAATTAAACTGGTTTTTTAATCTGGACAGAATTCTTTTATTTTTATTTATAATCGTTGTAATTCAGCTGATTTTAAGACTTTTAAGAACCATTATTATCATTTGCATCTTCTTATATATTTTAGTTTTATTTTACGGAACAGCATCTGGAAACTATGGGTTTAACAGTGTATATGAAGATTATGATTCGATGTTATATACGATGTCTGATAATCCAAACCCGCAAGATATCATAATTGCAAAACTGCTGCCGTTTCCCAATAAATCTAAGATTATTAATGCTATTGAATATCAAAATCCCCGAGTGCGGAACTTTGCTATTATGGCTACTTCAAAACATTTCAAAAACATAAGAGGATATTCTGATTATCGAACTATAATACAATGCTTTGCTGTATTTAAAGAAATAAACAGCCGTTGGAATTATGTTAGCGACCCAAAAGATGGAGACTATATTGCTACCGCAAGTGAATCATTAGATTATTTTTCTGGAGATTGTGACGACCATTCTATTTTGATGGCTGCGGCGGTACGATCCATTGGAGGTACGCCAAGACTTATACATACTAAAGGACATATTTATCCTGAAATACTGATAGGTACCTTAAACGATCTGGAAACCGTCAATTACTTGATTAAAAATGTGCTTTTTGAAAAGGAAAGCTATAAAAAGCAACTTCACTATCATATTGATGAACGCGGTCAAGTCTGGCTAAACCTTGATTATACGGCTAAATACCCAGGAGGTCCTTTCATGTCAGAAGAAATCCTGGGTGCATTAACACTATATTAATTCTACTTATTTTTTCAGTTGTCCCAAAATTTCATAAGAATGAAGTCGAGCGTCATGATCATAAATAGCAGAAGCGACCATCAATTCATCGACTTTCGTTTTTTCAAGAAAATAGTCTAATTCTTTTTTTACTTTTTCTGGTCCGCCTATGAACGTGTACGCAATCATTTGTTGCAATGCTGCTTCTTCCATTGGATCCATAAAACCTTCGCCAGGATCGACCGCTTCTTTAAGCTGCTGTCTATTTCCCGTTATAATCCCTAGGAACAACCTTTTAAAAGAAGTTGCTAAACGAGCCGCCTCTTGATCAGAATCGGCTGCAATTACATTGACACAAGCGATAACATAAGGTTCCTTTAATTGTTCTGAAGGTTGGAAATTATTGCGATAAATCGATATGGCGGTTAGCAATTGAGCAGGCGCAAAATGACTTGCAAAGGCGTAAGGTAAGCCTTTAGCAGCCGCTAAGTAAGCACTGTCAGTACTCGAACCTAAAATCCAAATAGGGATATCTAATCCTTCACCAGGAATAGCGCGAACACGTCCTTTTTTATTCCCTTCAGAAAAATACAGTTGTAGTTCTTCGACATTAGCGGGAAATTCCTGAGCTGCATGTTCATCTCTTTTTAAGGCTGCTGCAGTAAACTGATCCGTTCCTGGAGCACGACCTAGACCTAAATCGATTCGGTTAGGAAAAAGTGTTGCCAGTGTTCCGAATTGCTCTGCAATTATTAGTGGCGCATGATTAGGCAACATAATTCCACCAGAGCCTACTCTTAACGTAGATGTTCCTGACGCAATATATCCAATTAAAATAGAAGTTGCACTACTGGCAATTCCTGGCATGTTATGATGTTCTGCTAACCAAAAACGATTATAGCCCCATTTTTCAACATGTTGAGCAAGATCAAGACTGTTTTTAAAAGTATCAGCTACATTTCCCCCGTCTCTAACTATTGCGAGGTCTAGAACCGATATTCTTGTTTGAGAAAGATTATTTTTATCCATGATTAATTTCTTATTGTAACAACAAAAGTAAGGATTGTATTATTTGTTTTGGCACAAAGAAGTATTAATACAAAGTTAAAAAGGGCACTTGAACTGAATAGGTTTGGCCTATTTAAATTAAAATTAGTTATCTTCAACAAGTTTAAAAACGCAATTCAAAATTTATCATGGAAAACTCAAAACTTAAAGCCTTTATACCTCTTTTTTACCTTGTTTGGTCTGATGATCTCTTAAGTCAAAAAGAATTCTTGACCTTACAACAATTTATCATTTCCCAAAGCTGGCTTTCTAAAGAGGAACAGGAAACGCTTCTTTCAAAAATTGCTGTTTCTTCTCCTCCGTCCAGAGAAGCAGTCGCTAATTGGAAATCTGAAATTGAAATTATTCATCAGAAAAAACCTTTAAGTAGATCGATTTTTGACCTTTCGCTTTTACTTTCTGAAAATGACAAAAGCATCAGCGAACATAGACCTGCTTTCCTACAACTCGAAAATGATTTAGGAATTTCAGGCGAAGAAGCTATGAGAGACTTCAAAACAATTGCAAACACCTTTACTTCAAATCATCAAACCAGCAATAGATTTGAAATAGAAAAATTGACTCAAATTCTCGATGGAAAACAAGCCAATATTATTAAAAAAGTAAAAAATATTATTAGCCAACCTGAATTTGCCTATGAAACTTCGACAGATACGGCTGTTTATAGGGAAAAAGTATACGACTGGTGTAAAATCCTGGCAAAAGAAAATTTGGGGAATATGGCCTATCCAAAAGAATATGGCGGTGGCGATAATATTGAAGACTATTTTGCTGTAATGGAAACATTGAGTTACCACGATTTAAGCTTAGTAATCAAGTTTGGAGTACAATTTGGACTTTGGGGAATGAGCATTCAATCTCTTGGTACCGAAAAACATTACAAGAAGTACTTAAAGGATATTGGTACACTTCAGCTACCAGGTTGTTTTGCAATGACAGAAACGAATCACGGCTCGAATGTAAAAGGAATGGAAACAACAGCCACATACAATCATAAAGACCAAACATTTACCATCCATACACCCAATGAAAAGGCACAAAAAGAATATATTGGAAACGCCGCCGTACACGGACAAATGGCTACCGTTTTTGCTAAATTAATCATTGGTGAAACTGATTACGGTGTTAATGCTTTTATCGTTCCTCTTCGTGATGCTGACAGTAAAGTTCTAAAAGGAATTACTATAGGCGATTGCGGACTAAAAATGGGGCTTAATGGCGTTGATAATGGAACAATAAGTTTTGAAAATGTGGTAATCCCAAAAGAGAATATGCTAGATCGCTTTTCCTCGATAAATGAAAAGGGAGAATTTGAAAGTCCGATTCCAAGTGATAACAGACGTTTTTTTACCATGTTAGGAACTTTGGTTGGTGGCAGAATTGGGATTCCTAGATCTGCATTGGCTGCAGCCAAATCTGGATTAACAATTGCAATTAGGTATAGCGATCAGCGCAGGCAATTTGGACCTGAAGGCGGTTCTGAAGTTCCAATCTTAAATTACCGAATCCACCAGCGCAGACTCCTTCCATCACTGGCAAAAACATATGCAATTCATTTTGCGCTACACTATGTAACGCAAAGGTTCATTAATAAAAGTGAATCTGAAATGCCTGAAATTGAAGCGCTCGCTGCAGGTATGAAGGCCTACTCTACTTGGAGCACAACTGCTATTTTACAGGAATGTCGTGAGGCTTGTGGTGGCAAAGGTTATTTGTCTGAAAATCGTATTGATGCTTTAAAAAATGATACTGAAGTCTACACTACTTTTGAAGGTGATAATACAGTATTAATGCAATTAGTTGCTAAAAATCGTTTGTCAGAATTTAGAAAATCATTTGGCAAAATGGATGCAATGGGGATGATTAATTATGTTTATGAGAATGCTAAAACTTCAATTTCTGAAAAGAATCCAATTATAACTAGAAAAACAGATGATACTCATTTAATTGACGAGGATTTCCATTTACATGCTTTTAAATACAGAGAAAAAACGACTTTAGCCTCTGCGGCAAAGCGAATAAAAAAGTTAATTGATAGCGGACTTGATCCTTATGATGCTTTTAATGTTGTACAGCATCAAATGATAGATGTTGCTCAAGCTTATCTTGAAAGAGTTGTATTAGAACAATTTCAAGAAGCCATACAAACTATTGAAGACAAAAACAGCAAAGAAGCCCTGTTGAAATTATATCAATTGTATGCACTTTCTCAGATTGAGAAAAATAAAGGGTGGTATCTTGAGGATGGCTATATGGAAGCGGTAAAAACAAAAGCCATACGTAAGATGGTCAATCAGCTTTGTTGGGAAATTAGACCGGATGCTGTTTCTTTAGTAAATGCATTTGACATTCCAGACAGCTGTCTTGCCGCACCCATTGCATTCTAAGATTCGAAAAATTAAATCAATGTCCGATATAAATTAAAGCCAACTTATCTTTTAATGCTTTAAAGCCTAAGTGATATAATACCCTTTGGAATTTTTAATAGGTTCAATATTCTTGTTATCAATCTCTAAAAGGGTATTTTCAATCATTGCAGACATAGTGTCTAAGGCTAAGTCATTAGGCTCAACACCAAAGGGATCTTCTAACTCATCTGCAATGGCTTCAAGCGCCACAAAAGTATAGGCTATAAACACAATTACAAAGGGCAAAGTCCACAGCATACTTTCGCCAAAACCAAAAGGAAGCAAAAAACAATAAATATATACTGTACGATGCAATAAAACACTGTATGTATAGGGTATTGGAGTACTGGCGATTCGTTCACAACCACCTATAATATCTGATAATTTATTAAGATTTTCATCAAAAGCTACTTGCGTTATACTGTCTAATTTCCCATCAATTTTTGCCTTATTTACCCAAAGTCCCAATTCTTTTAAAATAACAATGGGCTTAAAAACCGCTGTTTGTAGTTTTTGATTATAAGAATCTGATAATAAGCGTTCCAAATCAGCATCTGGCTTTGTTTCTCTTAATTGGTGTTTTAAAGCATGAACAAGTGCCGCAAGCATCATTATAAAATGAGTACGTTGTTTTTGATAATCTACTCCGTCTACAAGCGTATGGGATTGACGAGCAAGTGAGCGAGTATCATTTAAGAGTGCGCCCCAAAGCTTTCGGCCTTCCCAAAATCGATCATAGCTGACCGTATTTCTAAATCCCAGAAAAATAGCTAAGGCAATTCCGAAAAGGGTAAAAATTGCCGGGTTTACATAAAGATGGTACTGTAGTAAAGAATCTCTAAAATATACAATAGCTATCGTGTATATGAAAAGAATAAGTAAGCGTGGTAATAATTGAGGGAGAACTGAGCCGTTCCATTCAAACAGCATACCGAACCAGTTTGTTTTTTTCTTTATAATCATACCGTAAATTTAGTAATTAATACCAACTCAGTTACTAATTTTACTATTGATTTGTTTTAAATTTATTCCTCTTTTTATTAGTAAAATCTATACTGAAAAAAAAAACTCATTCTTGGAAAGTTTCATAGATAATGTTTCACGATAGTTTGTTTAGCCTCCCCGACCCTATCAATTAATTTCCTTATTCGCTTTACAGTACGCAACAAAGTTATCAAAGGGAATAAAAACATTAGTAGAGTACTTCTATTAAACCCAACTCAATTTTTATTCGAATTAAAAAATTATATGATATAAATCATTTTAAATAACCAATTGTTAGTGTATTTTTGTTAAGCATATGAATTTCAACGATATAAAAACAACAATCAATTTAGAACCTATTATTACTTATAGTATAGTAATCTTAGGTTGTATTTTATTAGGTCTTCTCTTGCGATGGGGCCTTTTTTGGTTTATTAAGTTTTCTACTCAAAGAAATCCAACCATTTTAAAATCGCAACTGCTAAAACATTTAAAAAAACCTACTAAATTTTTACTTCCTCTTCTATTTATCTATAGTTCTTTTAGTATTATTGAACTAAATACATTTTGGCAAAAGATGGTTGAAAGTTTTATTATCATCAATTTCTCTTGGGTCATAATTACATTATTAAATGCTTCAGAAGAAGTTGTTAAAGAAAAGTTTACTGTTGATGGCTACCATCAGGCAAAAGAGAGAAAGGTATTGACGCAACTGCGCTTTATGAAGAGTTTTTCCATTATTATCATCGTCACTATTGCTATTGCAGTAATCTTATGGAATATTCCAGCGGCAAGAAAAATTGGTACTACCATTCTAACTTCAGCAGGTGTTATAGGTATTATAGCAGGTGTCGCTGCTCAAAAATCGATTGCTAATCTAATAACAGGTTTTCAAATCGCTTTTACTCAGCCTATTAAAATAGATGATGAAGTTGTTATACAAGGAGAATTTGGTGTTGTTGAAGATATAACTTTAACCTATGTGGTCATTAAAACTTGGGATTGGAGACGTCTCGTTTTACCCCTTAATTTCTTTAGCGATAACTCGTTTGTAAATTGGACCTTTAGTTCTAGAGAATTAATTGGCAGCGTTTTTCTGCATGTGGATTATACATTTCCCGTTGCGATATTAAGAACAAAATTATTGTCACTTTTAAAAGTTAATCCTTTATGGGATAACAAAGTAGGCGAACTATTAGTTACAAACAGTGATGATAGAACCATTGAATTACGTGCCACATTTAGTGCTAAAAATGCTACCGATGTTTGGAATATGCGCTGTGAGATAAGAGAACAGCTTATAGGGTTTATACAAGAAAATTACCCTGATTCTTTACCAAAATTAAGGCAAGTGGACGAATTTAAAAATAGTAAAAATGATTGATAATCTAAAAGATGACATCCTTTTTAAAAGTATTTTCCAGTCTTCAGTAGAAGGAATTTTAGTAATAGATGACAATGGTTTAATTATTAAAGCTAATCCTGCTAGCGAGCAAATGTTTGGTTACAAAAGCAATGAATTAATTCAAAAAGAAGTTGAAAGTCTTATTCCTGCTGAATTTAAAAATAATCACAAATCATATAGAGACAATTATTCTACAAAACCGAAGGCTAGACGTATGGGCCACAATTTAGATTTATGGGGATTAAAAAAAGATGGTTCACAATTTCAATTGGAAATAAGCTTAAGTCCCACTGAAATTGACAATAAACAAGTGGTAATTGCTTTTATAATTGATATTACGGAGCGTATGTCTGCAAAACAGGCATTAGTAGTTAGCGAAAGCAGAATGGCTGAAGCCCAGAAAATTGCACATGTTGGAAACTGGTATTGGAACTTACAAACTAACGAGAGAAGTTGGTCAGACGAATTCTATAGAATCTATGGCCTTCCATCAGGAGATGAGCGGCTAAATAAAGAAACCGTAAGAAATTTTATTAATCCAGAGGACAGAGAAAATGTTGCCAAAACGATATACGAAGGTATAATAAATAAAACACGCTATAAATACAAGAAAAGGATCATTAGGCCAGATGGTACTACGAGGTATATCCTAGCAAAAGGAAAAACAGTTTATGATGAAAAAGGCAGTGCAAAAGAAATGTATGGCACCATTCAAGATATTACTAAGAATCAAAATATTGAATTAAAACTAAAAAGCAGTAAAGAAAAAACTCAGGCCATACTAGAGGCTTTACCAGACGTAGTGATTCTTTATGACAAACACGGAAATCATCTTGAAGTTAATGCTCCAAATGATTTTCAGCTCGTAGCACCTTACAGCGAGCATATAGGCCAAAATATTGATAAGTTGCTTCCGCAAAATGTTTGCGAGAAAATAAGAATGGGTTTTACTAATTGTGATAAAACTAAAAAAAACCAAATCGTAGAATATTCACTCACTATTATGGGCGAGTTGAAACATTTAGAATCCCGAATAGTTCAAACCGATGAGGGTAATTTTCTATGTATTATACGCGATATCACCGAAAGTAAAATTACAGAAAAAAGCATCCTAGAAAACGAACAAAGATTAATACTGACCTTAGAAGCGGGTGAATTTGGGTCTTGGTACCGGAATTTACATACAGATATATTTGTAAGAGATTCATATCAAAATTATTTATTTGGCTTTAAGCCAGAAGAATATACTGTTAGCTACCTAGATTTTTTACGGAAAATTTATCCTGAAGACAGGGACAACCTGCAGTCAACTATAGCTGACGCAATAAAAAATAGTAGCAGTTATACTATTGAATATCGAATAGTACATTCTGATTTATCGGTTCATTGGCTTCATGAGAAAGGAAAGGTTTTTAAAGATGCAGACGGAAATCCGGAAAGAATTATAGGAGTAACTAATAGCATTACGAACCAGAAAAAAGCAGAGGAAAAATTAAAAGAGAGCGAAGAAAAATTACGCAATTATACTATTGAGTTAAAAGAAAAGGTAAAAGATCGAACTAAAGAACTTACAACCGTCGTACAAAAGTTAACGGAGTCTAATGTAAGTCTTCAGGATCAAATCCATGAAACCAAGGAGGCCGAAACCAAAGTTGTGAGAAATAAACAACTACTCGATGATGTCTCTCATAATTTTCCTAGGGGATTTATTACTGTGATTGACTTAAAATTTAAGATCGTATTTATTGCAGGAGAGGAATTAGTGGAATTGGGCTTCAAAAATTTAGCAGATAAAGAAACAAGAACTGATGACGTTGTGGGAGTTTCAGATTATATCAAGGCTATAGTTAAAGAGAACATCAAAAAAACGCTCAAAGGAGAACATCTCTCTTTTGAAATTGAACATAAAGACAACCATTATCTTGTCAACACTACCCCTTTATCAAATAACAACAAAAAAATTGAACAAGTTTTATTAGTTTTTAATAACGTTACCTTGCAAAAGAAGGCCGAATTTGAAATGTTTAATACCTTAAAAAAAGAGCAGGAATTGAGCGAATTAAAATCACGTTTCATTTCGATGGCGTCGCATGAATTCAGGACCCCTTTGAGTGCTATACTTTCTTCAGCTATATTAATTGAAAAGCAAAATGAAGCTGGTAAAGAAGAAAAAAGATTAAATTATGTTTCTAAAATAAGGTCAAATGTTAAAAACCTCGTAGTGATACTTAATGATTTCCTATCCCTGAGTAAACTGCAAGAAGGAAAAATAATTGCCCAACCAATAGTGTTTAATTTGGTGGATTTCTCAAAATCATTAATCGAAGAAATAGATGGAATTAAAAAAAATGGCCAGATAATTACATTAAAATGTAACCATTTAGTAATTGAGGTATTTCTAGATTTAAAACTTCTTAAACATATCATATATAATTTATTATCTAATGCAATAAAATATTCAGAAGATAATAAAGAAATAATTATTAAGATAGAAGCTAATCATCAGCTTGTATACATAGAAATTAAAGATCAAGGTATTGGTATTCCTACCGAAGATCAAAACAATATGTTTGAACGCTTTTATCGCGCTAATAACGCTGCAAATATTCAAGGAACTGGTTTAGGATTAAACATTGTGAAACAGTATACAGAATTAATGGGCGGTACTATCAGTTTTAAGAGTCAATTAAATGAGGGCACTAGTTTTTTTATTGAGTTTCCTTTAAATAAAAAATAAAATGAAGAAAATACTTTTAATTGAAGACAACCAAGACGTAAGAGAGAATACAGCTGATCTTCTTGAACTGGAAAATTACAATGTCATTACTGCCGAAAACGGTAAAATAGGGATTGAAAAAGCAATCGAGCATCTTCCAGATATTATTATTTGCGATATTATGATGCCGGAATTAGATGGTTATGGGGTGTATGAATGCTTAAGTATAAACCCAAAGACAGCAAATATTCCTTTTATTTATCTTACCGCAAAATCTGAAAAGGCCGATATAAGAAAAGGCATGAATTTAGGTGCCGATGATTATTTAATTAAACCTTTTGAAGAGGAAGATTTATTAGACGCAATAGCATGTCGCTTAAAGAAAAAGGAATTTATAACAAAGGAGTTTTCTAATAATATTGACGGCATTAGCGAATTCTTAAATGAAGCATCAGAGTATCTAAATCTTGAAGAGTTATCTAAAGAACGTACTCTTAAAAAATATAAAAACAAGGAAGAGATCTTTAGAGAAGGAAGTACTGCACTTCAATTATATTTTATTAAAAAAGGTAATGTAAAAACATATAGATCTACAGAGTCAGGAAAAGAATTTGTTATGGGTTTATATGGTCCCGGAGATTTTATAGGTCAGCTGTCCCTGCTTGCTAAAACAGGAACGTATGTAGAAACCGCCAGTGTATTAGAAGATGCTGAGATTCTAGCTATTCCAAAAGAAGAATTTACGCAACTGCTATATGGAAATAGAGATGTCTCAAATAAGTTTTTTGGTATGATATCTAATAATATCATTGAACTACAAGAGCAATTGGTAGATATGGCGTTTGCAACTGTAAGACAACGAACTGCCAAAGCACTTTTAGAACTAGACAAAAAAGGAATGATGAAAGATGACGATCATACGGGAATTAGCATTCCTAGGGAAGATTTTGCCGGACTCATTGGAACTGCTACAGAAACAGCCATTAGAATGTTGACTGAATTTAAAAACGAAGGATTAATTAGTGTTGAAACAAACAGAAAACTTGTTTTGTTAGACAAAAATAAGTTAGGACAGATTGCAAATAATCACTAGTAATTCACTTTTTAAAGAACTTAAACCCATTAAATTCAATTTCTATAAATAATTACGATTTTACATAAAAACTTAAAATATAAGTATATACGCTATTCTAATTTAACAATTACTAGAATGATATCTATTGAACTAAGAAAGTTTGAAATGTTTCAATGAATTATTTCGTACTTAATTTTTCTTCCATCAAAGCTTTAGCATTTTTAATGCTTGCTCCAGAAACATGATAATCTTTCCAAGGATCATCTTTTGTATCGAGTCTTTCAAAAATATTATTGATGTTCCAAAGCTGTGCATTCAAATTATTATCCTCTAATTCACTCCAAAATATAGGGGTAGCTACCGGCGCTTTTTCGATTGCTCTTACAGAATATGGCGCAACACTTGTTTGTCCGTAAGAATTTCGCAGATAGTCAATATAAAGACGTCCTTCACGTTTATCTTTACGAATTGTAGTTGTAAATGTATCTGGGTTATGACTAGCAATATAATTAGATATTACTTTTGCAAAAGCGTGTATTTCATTAAAGTCTTCTTTTTGTTTTAAAGGAACAATAACGTGTAATCCTCTAGACCCCGTAGTCATTAAAAAGGCCTTAAAGCCCAGATTATTTTCTAATAGTTCTCTTAAAGCCTTAGCTCCTGCGATAGCCAATGCGAAATTTTCTATTGGAGAATCTAAATCAAAAATAAGTTTATCCGGATATTCAATGTTATCTATTGTACTTAATGAAGTATGAAAGGTGATGACATATTGATTTACTAAATAAAGGAGTGTTTCATTAGTATCGCAAATTACTTGATTTAACCACCCACCAACCTTCCTAACCTCTTCTGTTTTTATCCAATCAGGAAAGAATACGGGCACACTTTTTTGAAAAAATCCTTCTTCTTCGATTCCTTTTGGAAACCGTTGCATTGTTAAAGGTCGGTTTTTTAAAAAGGGAAGTAAGTGATTAGCTATTTTTTCATAATAGACCATTAAATCATTTTTCGTTATTCCAGACTCAGGAAATAAAATTTTTTCCTTATGCGTAATTTGGATATTATGACGCTGTGTTTTCATACGATTCTGTTTTAAGGTCTAAGGGAATATATTCTCCTTTTGGTCCAATTTTAATGGCCTAAAGAAATTATTTTCAACAACTACACTACTTCTATATTATTTTGTAAAACCATGTTTTTTAGCCACATTACAAACAGCTTATTCAAATATACTTCGATTATAAAGCAAATTAAATGATGTAAGTCAGTTGCTCTATTTTCATAGACTGACCTACGTCATTTTATCTGTACCAGCAAGTTTGCACCTTTATACTTAACTTATTAAAACAGCCGTCTTATGCAAACAGATATTTCATATTATAGTAACAAAAAAGAGTTCCGTGTATTCGTAAGCGATAGTTTTCAGGATCTTATTCAACTAAAAAATGAAGGTGATGAGCCCAACTTTAATGCACTAGTATTGAAAATAATGCCTGAAATAAAAAAGTATGTCACTGGACAGCTGAATACAGCGATTAAAAAAGGACATTTTTCGAAAAATAAATTCAAAGCAGATGATATTATAGACCAACTTTTTATTACAATCTATGATAATATAGAGGACGTTAAGCATGAAAAAGATTTTTATCTCTGGTTATTTAAGAAAACGAATGAATTACTAGATGACATTATCGTAGAAGAAGAGTTTGATGAGTTTTTCTTTAAAAACATTGACGATTATTCTAAACCTGAATGGGATGAAATGCAGGAAAATTATAGTACAGATGGTGGTGGAGATTTATTAATGATTGAAGAACTAGATGATATGTCTTACAACCACAATGATTATACTTTAAACCACGTTTTTGTAGAAGATAATCAAAAGGCGTTGATTGAAAAAATTGATAAAGACATAAGTGCCGAAGAAATTCAAAACCACATAGCAATGGTATTACACAATTTACCGTACTCGATGCGAAATGTTTTTGAGTTGTTTAATAGTCAACAACTAGAACTGGAAGAAATTGCCCAGATAAGAAATAATACGCTTGAGGAAGTTGAACAACTTTTGAATGAGGCGAAAAAAATAATACAAGTAAGTTTATTGAACCGCTACTCTATTGATAATTAAACACTTGTACTAAGAATAAAATTATAACACAAATTGCAAACAATTCATAAAGAACTAGCTGTTTTTCTTAGACTTTTACGTGTGCTTTTTAGCTGATAATCAAATCACTAACATTAAAAAAAGAACAAATAGCCCGCTTTTTTTTAAAATAGACATAAATAAAAACGACGTGATTACATCTTAATTTAGAAATTATAAATATGGAACTAATACTATTTGAAAAAGGATACAAAGTAAATAATAACATTCATAATTTTATGAATTTTTACTATACGATAAATATGAAGCATTTAGCTAGTGACCTATTAGATAAAGGATTGTCACCAGATCAAATTGCAAATGCTTTTACAGCGGCGATTAAGGTTGCAAATGCTTCAGGAATCCAGGTTCAGAAACATTTTAAACCAGTTTATAGCGCAATCACCAGAGAAATAATTCAGGACTGTAAGTTATCGAAATTAGGCTATGGACTAGTATTGATGAACGCAGATTCAAATTTATCTACTGTGGGAGCATTTCAAATAGATGTTTTAAAAGAGTACCTCAACGCGCGAAGGTGAGTCATTTGATTTCACTAAAAAATAATTTCCATACTAATTGGGCAATGATCTGACCCGTAATATTGAGGCAATATTTCCACCGATTTTATCTTATCAACCAAAGAACTACTCACTAAAAAATAATCAATTCTCCAGCCCGTATTACGTTCCCTCGCCTTAAAACGATAGCTCCAGAAGGTATATGCAATATCATTGGGATGAAAATATCTAAAGGAATCTACAAACCCCGCATTGATAAAATTATCCATTCCATCGATTTCAATTTGAGTATAACCGGCTGTTTTATTGTAATTTGCTTTATCATTTTTTAAATCAATTGCTTTATGAGCCACATTAAAATCACCGCAAACGATAACAGGTTTAGTCTTCTCTAAATCTTTTAAGTAATTGAGAAAATCGATATCCCATTTTTTTCTATAGTCTAAACGATCTAATTGTTGTCCAGAGTTAGGAACATAAACATTAACCAAATAGAAGTCTATATATTCAGCGCATTGTATTCTCCCTTCCGCATCGTGTTCTAAAAAGTTCATATCATTAGTAAATGATACAGGCTTTATTTTACTTAATTCTGCTGTTCCTGAATAACCTTTTTTAGTTGCTGAATTATAATTATGATTATAACCTTGTAGTGGTGATAACGCCTTTTCCACTTCACTATCCTGAGCTTTTGTTTCCTGTAAACACAGGATGTCAGGATTCATTGCTTCGATCGATTCAAAAAAATCTTTTTTCACAATAGCCCTTATGCCATTTATATTCCAAGAAACAATTCTCATATATTTCAGTCTAAAAATTAGTTAGTCCACTTAATCGAGTCCTAGTAAAAAACAAGTTGCTTTTGAACTATTCTATTTTAATTGTAAGTCTATTAATCGATAAAAGTAACCAAATCCTCAGTACTTTTCCTAACTTTTTTTAGATTAACCAGCCAATCCTTTTCTACATCCCTATATCCTAAGGCCAGTAATACGCAGCTTCGAAGTCCTTTTTCTCTCAATCCTAAAATCTTGTCTAAGGAATCGGGATCAAAACCTTCCATAGGTGTGCTGTCAACACCTTCAAAAGCTGCTGCAACTACAGCAAGCCCAAAAGCGATATAAGCTTGTCTGGCCGCATGGTTAAAGTTCACTTCAGGATCCCTTTGCGAATAGCTATTTAATAACATTTGACGATAACTTTCCCATCCTTCATTTTTTAAATCCCGAATAGTATTGGTTAAATCAAACATTTTATTTATCCGATCGGTAGTATAATTGTCCCAAGCAGCAAAGACTAATAAATGAGAACAATCTGTAACCACAGACTGATCCCAAGCTATCTTTCTAATTTCTTGCTTCACTTCTGGATTAGTTACAACTATGATTTCAAAAGGCTGTAATCCACTTGAAGTAGGCGCTAATCTTGCGGCTTCAATAATTTCGTCTACTTTTTTCTGCGGCACTTTTTTACCGTTCATCGCTTTTGTGGCATATCGCCATTTCAATTTTTCTAACAGTTCCATATCGCGTTGCTTTTACATGTATATTGAATAATGTTCTACTTTAAGTTCATTTATTACATTAGTAATTCCAGGAGTGCTATAAACCCTAGAATCAAATGACATAATCTATAAAATCAGTTACAATCTATTTTAAGAAATCAGGATCTTTATAAGCTGGATTGGGATATTTATAAAATCCTTCGCCAGTTGAAACACCTAATTTATTTTTATCAATAAAATTCTCTTTTAAGTATTTTACTGTTTTAATTTTTAATTCATCTTGATTTTTCTCTGCAGCAATTATATTAATATTATAAGCTGTTGTGATCCCTACAACATCAAGAATTGCAAAAGGTCCTAGTGGAGCTCCCGTTGCTTTCATCCAAGTTTTATCTATCGTTTCTGGATCAGCAACTTCATTTACTAACAAGTTTGTTGCAGCACTTAACAAGGGGACTAATAAGGAATTAAGAATGTATCCAGGCTGTTCTTTGTTTAATGGTAAAGCTAACATCCCAATAGCTTTGGCAAAACTAACAACGTCTTTAAAAACTTTAGGGTCTGTGGTAGCATGACCCATGATTTCTGCTGTGTTATGAATCCAGATCGTATTTGCAAAATGCAATGCTAAAAATTTTGAAGGTCTTCCTGTTGCTTCAGCAAATTCACTTGGTAAGAGTGTCGAAGAGTTTGTCGCAAAAACAGTTTTCTCAGGAGCTACTTTTGCTAATTTATTGTAAAAATCTATTTTTATTTTTGGGCTTTCGGGTACAGCTTCAATTACTAAGTCGGCATTTGCAACAGCAGCTGCTAAATCAGAATTATAACTAAGGTTTTGAAAGGTTTTATCTAATTGCTCTTGTGTCGCCTTTAAATCTTTTTTATAAGCTTCACTCAAACTTTCAAATTTTGCTTTTGCTTTTTCTAACACGGCATCATTAATGTCGTAAACGGTTACATGAAAACCATGAAACGCTGTTTGAAATGCAATCTGATATCCTAAAACGCCACTTCCAGCTACTGTAATATTTTTATAGTTCATTTTTATAGTTTTAATTATTTCTTATTTTCTTTTTATAAAGCAGGAGTGCTATTATTTACTCCTTTAAAAAAAGTAGTACCGATTCGATTCATAATACTATTTTTATCTTCTGACACAAAATTACTACAGAAAAATTCACTAATGACTGACCTAGGTCAGTACACAAAATTGCCTTA
This sequence comes from Flavobacterium sp. Arc2, assembly GCF_041431385.1. NCBI lineage: Bacteria > Pseudomonadati > Bacteroidota > Flavobacteriia > Flavobacteriales > Flavobacteriaceae > Flavobacterium > Flavobacterium sp. Arc2. The sequence continues at coordinate 74,786 of NZ_JASMRH010000012.1, forward strand.
ATCCATTCTAGTGAATTAAGGCAGTTTTTATAAGAATACGTTGATATTGACTTTCTTTATCTTTTTTCAGACAAAAACTAATATTCAACTTCTAATTCATTCTCAACATCCCATACTCCTGGTGCATAAAAAGCTGTTCTTCTTGCATTATCTTTTTCTTTCAATGAATGTACTTTACCTGTCAGTTTTACGGTGTGTCCATCAGCTTTTACGGTAATATCTTTTGCATTAATATCGGCAGAGCGTTCGAATGCTTTTTTTATTTTTTCTTTAATATCGTCAGCATTAACTGTGTTTTTTAATGTAATATTGTTTACTACATATTTTACACTTGGTAGCTTTTCAACGGCTTTTTTAGCGGCATTTTTTTCAAATTCCCACATCACTTCACCCGTTAGATAAACCCAACCGTTTTCGACTCTAACGTCGATTTTATTCATCGGTACAGAGATATTCCATTTTAAAGCATTAACTGCTGCCGTTGCAATTTCTGTATCTGACTTTTGTGAATTTGTACCGTAATTAACCACTATCTCTTCAGCTACAGCTTTTACCCCAGCTACACTGCCCGCAGCTTTTTCAGCTTCTTGTTTTTTTACATAACTATCAACGGTTCCAGATAACGTTACGATACCATCTTTTACAGTAACTCCTATTTGGGTTTCATCGATGCTTGGTTGCCATTCTAATTCATCTAAAACATCTTCTTTAATACTTAAATCTGTTCTCATAATATTATTTATTTAAATTAATAATAGTTTAAAGGTATTATGACTTTAAAACACTGACACTGACCTACATCAGTATGTAATATTATTTTATATATTTAACAAAATGATAAGTTTTAGAAAGGCATCTTATACTATTCAATTATAAAAACCACTATGTCAATCATTGCATTAGACGTTTTTATAAGGACAATCTCTGCATTCTACTCACCAGTTAGTTAGTCTCGCCATAAGCTCCTACATTTTGATTCCGGCGGTATCATTAAGTTGGTTATTTGGTCTTGGTCCCTATCCCCATTAATTCCGTCTTTACATCATTTAAACAGCTCGATTTTTCACTACCCACTCATTTGTACCTCGATCAGGTTCTTTCTCTCCATCGGGTTAAAAAGCATCTATAAAAGGACTATAGAAATTAATAACGCATCCCCATTGTCTTTACTAAATTATTCATTTTTAATGCTGTTTAAATTTATAAAAACAAGACTAATTTGAAAAGCTAACTATCATAAAAAATTAAAAACCCAAACAGAATAGATACTGTTTGGGTTTTTAAATATGCTGACTAGGTAAACTTAAAACACTATTTTATTTTAAATGTGAACGCAACATCCAAGCAGTTTTCTCGTGTTGTTCCATCAATCCTGTAATATAATCACTAATACCATCAGCTTTCATTTTCTCAGCAATGGGTTGTATCTCTTCTCTAATAAAAACAATTATACTTTCGTGGTCTTCTAACAATTCAGTGAATATACTTTGACTGTCGTTCTTTCCCTTTGTTTGTTCTGTAAGATGTGTTAATTCTAAATATTTACTTAAAGTAGCGGGTACATAATGACCTAAAGCGCGTATTTTTTCGGCTACAGTATCAATGACCTCTTGTTGTTCTTCATACAAAGTTTCTAAATAAAGATGTACTGAATGAAAATCAGGCCCTTCAATATTCCAATGAAAATTAAGCGTTTTTGAATAAAGTATGAATTCGTCTGCTACTATTTTTGACAATTGGTCTGCTATTAGTTGTCTGTTTTCTGCTGAAATTCCAATATTAGGTGTTTTCATTTTTTTAGTTTTAAATTAATGATTGTACAAAGGTATTAGATGCTCAAAACAATTATACTGACCTAGATCAGTACTGGATGATTTTTTCACTACTGTTATGTTCCTTTTTAGAAAAAATATAAAAATGCATAGCTATAGCAGCAAGTACGGCGCCCAAGAAAGCTAATGCCATATCCTTTTGCGAATCCCATACATCGCCTTGCAATCCTAAATAAGAAGCTCCCTCTGCTACAAAAAATTTATCAGCGACTAACCATTCTATAATTTCATATAAAGCACTAGCCGAAATAATTATTAAAACTGGCAATTTTAAAGCAAGATACTTTGGGATTTTAATCCATTTTGAAAGCAATTCTTGTATAGGATAATACAATAGTAAGCCAAAACTAAAATGAACTATTCTATCATATTGATTTCTTGTAGTGTCTAATTTGGCTTGAAGCCAATAACCAAATAAATTATCAGCATACGTATATTTAGAACCATATACATGCAAGCATAAAAAAATACAAATCAAGAAATAGCTAAAGTTACTAAAACGATATTTTTTATAAGTGATTATTAAAAAAAGTAACGCAATAACGGTTAAGGTATTTTCTATAAACCAATTATTAATATCTGTAGTTCCAATTAATGAATTGATCCAAACAATCATAAATACAGCAATAAACCAACCCTTTTTATTGTTTAGAATACTATTCCTTTTCATTTATTACTATATTAAAATTATCCCCTTTAGGTATCAAATACTTAAAGGGGAATAATTATTTATAAGCTAAAGCACATTAAGTATGCTATTACCTTTAACTGTTATAATTAGCACGGTTTAACGGTACAGGTTTATTAGCTGCTATTCTACAGTCCCCTCAATTACCGCTAACAAATTAACAGCATCTCCATCAAATTTTTTTCCGTTAACGAAAAAAGAAGGCGTCCCATTTACACCGCTTCGAATACCGCTTTCAAAATCATCATCAATTTTTTCGGCTATACTAGTTAGTTCCATATCATTTTTGAATTTTTCAATATCCAGTCCTAATTTTTCGGCATGAGCAATAAAGTCATTCGATTGTAAATACTCTTGGTTTTCAAATATTCTATTATGCATCTCCCAATATTTTCCTTGTATAGCAGCTGCTTCGGCGGCTTTTGCAGCTTCACGAGCATTTTTATGCATTTCTGATAAAGGAAAATTTCTAAAAACAAAGCTAACTTGGTTACCAAATTCTTTTATTATTTTTTCTACAACTGGGTGTGCGGCACCACAATGTCCGCATTGAAAATCTCCAAATTCTACAATTTCTAAATTAGCGTTTGAATCTCCTTTGATATGATCTTTTTTATTAACTTCTGGATGTAAACTCATTTTCTTGTTTTTTATTTGTTCATATTTTCTAATGCTTCTAGAATACCATCAGCACCAGGGTTTTTTTCATTTGGAGAGAGAAAACTCCATTCGATAACTCCTTCTTTGTTGATTACAAATAAAGCTCGTTTAGATTGCCCTTCAACCTCATCGTAAACTCCATAAGCTTTTGAAACGGCCCCTTTTGGTTCAAAGTCGGCTAATAAAGGAAAGTGTAGGTTGCGTGAATCTGCAAAAGCCTTATGACACCATTTACTATCTACTGATATACCAACTATTTCGGCGTCATGCTTTTTGAAATACTTGAGCGTTTCATTATATAAAGCCATTTGATCGCTACAAACTGGACTCCAATCTGCGGGATAAAATGCAAGAATTACATTTTTACCTTTCATATCAGCTAAAGATATTTCTTGATCAGGTGAAGCGTATAAAGTAAAATTGGGTGCAGCATCGTTTTTATGTAACATATTTATTATTATTTAAATTAAACATTAGAAACAAATCAACTTTTCATTTGCTCCTTTAAAATCATACTCAAATGTAACCATTGTGAGTCGTTTTATGATTATGGAATTTTAAGCGTATGTTACTTCATTTCCATGTTTTTACAACTAATTGTAAACGCTAAAAAAAACAGCTAACCACTAAAGTGGTACAGCTGTTTTTAAATCAAAGCTTATGTTATAAAATTAATTTGAATTAGTAGCCTGCCTTAATTTTAAAACAGGTTAGCAACCTTTTCTTTTATCTACTAATAGCTTTAGCAGCTTTAATAAGTGCTTCTGGGCTATGAATTGATTCATATACGGGTAACACTTTTTTATCTGTTTTAAATAATCCATAGACTGCAGTTTGTGCCGTTCTAACAGAATACTCAACTGTAAATACCACATCTTTAGGTACCTCAGCAAATTGTCCTAAAAAGGCAAAATTTGTAGCCCCTTTTGGTAACACTTTTGGTCGATCTCCCATTTTTCTTGGCATAAACAAACTATCTATAAACGGCATTGCGGTAGGAATACAATTTACTTTTCCTGCAGCTGTAATTGGCTTCATAAGTTCTTGAATCTTTAAGTGAAACCATAGTTCCTCTAACATTTCTGCACCGGTACATTCTGCCATAGTTTTATTCACGTAATTTCCTTTTCGATCAGGATATAAACCATATCCCCAAAAAATCTTTACATCATCTGGTTGATTTGGAAAATGAGGTTGACGCGCAATAACAATTGACATCAGCCAATTCGAATCAGTCAATGTGACTAAACCACCTGTTCCATCAACGTTACCCGAGAAATTTTCCATGTAATCATGGAATGTATTGTCTTTTAATGTGGCCGTAAATGAATACCATTTCTGTAAATCGATAGCATCACAAAACGGACTTGGATTACCAAAAGCGGTATCTTTTTCTGCGATTTTTTTCCAAAGTTTCCAAGAACCAGATTCTTCGATCCCTTTTAATTTAGCTGCTCTGGTCCAATTTCCATTATCAGTACTATCTGTTATGGAACCATTAGTAATGAAAACATAGTCATTCTCAGTAAGTACAATTTCGTTGCTATTTTTCAGATGCAGTACTGTAGCTGTTTTTTTATCAGAAGAGATATCAAAATCAATATCTACGACTTCAGAATCCATGGTAAAATGAACCCCTTCTTTTTCTAAATAACGCTTTAACGGAACAACAACTGAATCATATTGATTGTACTTGGTACGCATTACGCCACCCAGTTTATTCAACCCATCAATCATATGAATAAAGCGTCGCATATAACGTCTCATTTCGGCAAGGCTGCTCCATTTTTGAAACGCAAACATGGAAGACCAGATGTACCAAAAATTAGTAACAAAAAACTCTTGGTCAAACCAATCTTCAATTCTTTTCTTTCCAAGTGATTTTTCAGAAGCAAATAACAATCTCAATAGCTCTGTTTGTTCTACTAATGAAAGTCCGTAAGACGAAACATCTAATTTCTGTCCGTCTTTTAACAGTCTAGCCTGTCCATTAGAAACAAACCTTTTATTGAATTCCAAGGACTCCTCTGTTACCGTGACAAGGGGATTTTCTAGAGAGGGAATATTCGATAACAGATCCCAATAACAAGTATAATGTGGTTCATGCATGCGTCCACCTCTTACTACAAAACCCTCTTCTTTGTTTCCTGCGCCATCAAGCGCACCTCCAGCGATTTTACTTTTTTCAAGGATATGTATGTTAGAACCAAGAACTTTAGCGTCTTTTATAAGGTAAACAGCGCTTGCGAGTGAAGCGATACCACTCCCGATTAAATATACTTTTGAATTTTCGGGAGTTTTATTTTTTTTATTTTTCATGAGTTTGTGTTACAATACATCAATTATGATTATTAATATTCTTTTATTTTATTGTGAAGACTTTTTAGTTCAAAGGCTAAAAATATTCTAAAAACACCTGCCGAAATAAATGCGAGTCCAGTCATATAAACTATACTTAAACCAGCAAACACAGGATTAGCCAATAACAAAAATGCAAACAGTAATGTTAAAATTCCTAGCAAAAGCAACCATCCCCAATTGGGTACATTTTCACTTTTAAATTGAAATGAAAGTCCAATTGCCATCATACTTTGAAATAACAACCAAAAACCTACATAGAATGGTAAAATAGCCATCGTCATTAATGGATGTGATATCAATAGTATTCCTACAATAAGATCAAGAATACCTCCTGCTAAATACCAACCCCAACTTTGTAACTGTTCTTTATTTGAAATAGAAAATATAATTTGTGATATTCCAGAAACAAAAATAAATAGGCTAAAAATAATACTTAATGATACGTAACTTGCTAATGGCGTTTGAAAAACCCAAATTCCTGCAAAAATATATAGAATGCCTAACATTAGGGAAATCCACCAATTTTTTACTGCAGATTGAACTGTACTTAGAATAGTAGTTGACATATTTCTCTTTTTTTATTTTACATTGTCTTTAAAAAGATCTTTTAAAGCGGTACCTAATTCATCCATATCATGAGTGAACTCTCTCTCAAACTTTTGTTCATCTTCTTTAGCTGATTCGTCAAATTCCTTAACATCTTCTTTAAATTCTTCTCCTCTTTTATCTAATTTCTCTTTTAATTCTTTGTTTTTTTGCTCTAGTTTATCCAGCTTCTCAGTCAATTTTACTTTTTCGTCTTTGTTTGCTAAAGCTATTTTAGCTCTAAGATCTTTAATCTGTTTATCTGTGTTTTCAATGGCTATTTTAGAAGTAGCCTCAAACTTTTCCCAATCTGCATTAACAGCTTCTTTAGCAGCATTGCCAGTATCCTCTGCTCCTTTTTCTAAATCTTTATTTAATATTGTGACATCCTCTTTAACGGCTGTCGCATCTTCTTTAGTGGTTTTTCCACAGCTAGTTAAAATAGTTCCTGTCATCAATGTTATGATGGTTAAGGATAAAATATTTGTTTTCATAATTAGTTTGTATTAAATTTTTATTTCGCTTTTTTTCTCTAATTTATATTGCTCTTTTAAACTCATATTATTATCAAACTCATAGATGTTTAACATTCCTGTTTGCACCGTAACCTTTGGAATATCGGCAGAAGAAATATTTTCAATATGTCCCATTAATGCTCTTATAGAATTACCATGAGCAGCAACTAGTACCGTCTTTCCTTTCACCAATTCAGGCACAATAACTTCAAAAAAATATTCAACTACGCGAATTTCTGTTTCTTCTAAAGATTCACTTGCGGGTAAATAGTTCCGACTAATTTTATCGTACAAAGGGTCAAATCTGGGATGTCTCTTATCAGTAAGTAACATACTTGGAGGCGGAGTACTAAAACCCCTTCTAACCTTCAAGAAAAGTTCTTCTCCAACTTCTCTTCTTACCTCGTCTTTATTTCTTCCCTGCCACGCACCATAATTTCGTTCATTTAGTTTCCAACTTTTAATGAAATCTACGTGCATCATGTTAGCATTTTCTAAAATGATTAATCCTGTCCTGATGGCTCTTTTTAGATAAGACGAAAAACAGATGTCAATGGATATATTATGATCCTTAATAATAGTACCAGCTATATTTGCTTCTTCTATTCCTTCGGGAGCAAGATCTATATCTGTCCACCCAGTAAATATATTGGCTATATTCCACAAGCTTTTTCCGTGTCTTACCAGTATAAGTTTTCCCATTTGAGTTTAATTCTGAAATTTTTATTAATCCATAATTTCTTCATCCAATTCGTTAAGCAGATGGACTAATTTTTCTTCTTGCTTTTTTATTCTGTTTTTTATTCTGTTTATTTTTGCTTTGCTAAATGCGTCAGAGATACCATTCTCATAACCTTTAAGACGGGATTCTAATTTTTCAATTCTGGCTTTTGTTTTTTCTCCAATTTCTTTTAAAGCTGATTTTCTTTTATCTTCTAAATCATTGATTTTTGCCTTTCTCTTTGCTTTTAAATCCGCAATTTTAGATTTAATTTTAGATTTTTCTTCTGCCGTAGCTTTTCTTAGCTTCTCACGTTCCTCTCCAATTTCATCCTCTAAATCCTCGATCTGTTCGTCGATATAATCATCAAATTCAATTCCGGCTTCACTTCTAATTATTTCTGAAGTAAAAGGCTTAACAGCATTATCAATAAATATGGAACTATCTTCTCCAACCTCGGCAATAATTGCTATAGTTCCAATGTTCATTTTATTACTAACTCTTTTAACTAGATCCTCTTCAAAATCATAGTGACTAACATCCCATGCAGCTCCTGCTAGTGTACCGGTATAAAGACCTACAAAAAATCCTAAAGGTCCGGCAAGAGCTCCTACAAGACCACCAAGAGCCATTCCTGTAAATGTTCTCCATCCCTCACCTTCTTCCTGATAGAATAATACTTCGTACTGATTGTGTGCTTTTTTACGAATCATCATATGTTCATAGAGCGTAATATCTCCATATCCATCTAGTTCTTTCATTTTGTGTAAAGCCGCGATTGCGTTTTCTTCTTCCTTAAACGGAATGACTATAATATTTGCCATTTTTCTAAATTTTAAATGTTATTACTTATTTATATTTAATGAAATGCTTTAGCGACTGTTTCAAGTTCTACTTTAAGAGTCTTGTCAAATTTTGTTATTGGAGGAATCTCGAGATCGATGTCAAGCAATTCGTATACCGCCATTTGCGCCGCTCTGATTGAATATTCAACTGTAAAAACTACATCGTCTGGGATTTCAACAAACTGACTTATAAAAGCAAGATTTTTTGAGTTTTTTGGTACAGGAAGTGGTCTATCTGTTTTTAAACGGGGCATAAACATACTAGTGATATATGGCATTCTACACGGAATGCAAATTGCATTGGCAAACACGATATCATAATCGAATTTTAAGTGGCCGCATAGTTCACGAAGAATTTCTTCACCTGAACATTCCGTCATTGGTTTACCTACAAAATTACCAACGCGATCTGGATGCAATCCATAAGTAAAGAATACTTGTACATTCTCTGGTTGATTTTTATAATGAGGTTGATTATTTAAAGAAAAACTCATGAACCAATTAGAGTCTTTTAGTGTAACCTGACTTCCTGTTCCTGCTTTGTTACCAGAGAATTTTTCCATCTGATCAAAAAATGCGGTGTCTTTTAATGTTACTGTAAAAGATTCCCAAAATGATTCGGCTATATTCGTATTAAATACTTCCGGCTTACCAAATCCAGGATATTTTTTAGCCAATTTTTCCCATAGTATCCAGCCCCGGCTATCTTCTTTTGTATAAAATTTAGGTGCTGTTGTCATAGAGCCATAACTAGAAGCGTCAGTCATGGATCCATTTTGAAAGAATACTAAATCATCTGCTTTAATTCCTATTTCTTCGCTATTACCATCAATTTCATAAACAAGGTTTTTAACTACCACTTTTTCATTTCCTGATGTTTCGTCGAGACCGTAAGCCGTATCTAAATCTGTTACCGTGCAGTCTTTCATGAAATTGACGCCATGAGATTTAAGCCAAACTACTAATGGAAGTATCATTGAATCATACTGGTTATAAACGGTACGTTTTACCCCTGTCATTGTTTCTACATTAGGAAATTCTTGCATGAATCTGTGCAAATAGCGCTTGAACTCTACTGCGCTATGCCAAGGTGAGAATGCAAAACTAGTACGCCACATGAACCAGAAATTAGTTTCAAAAAACGAAGGCGAAAACCAGTCAGAAATACAACTATTACCTAATTTTTCTTCGCTAGCCTCACTTAGTTTCAACAATTCAGCGCGGTTCTCCATTGAAAAACCTAGTTTAGAAGCATCAATAATTGCTCTGTTTTTGTCAATTAAACGTGCCTTTGCATTTGATTTTACGCGTTCGTTAAACGCAACAGTCTCCTCATATACAGAAGTATTAGGGTCTGTAAGTGACGGAATTGATTTAAACAAAGCCCAAGTACATTCATAAATATTCATGGTTAGCATACGTGAACCACGTAAAGTATAGCCTTGTTCTGGATTTCCACCCGCATCTAAACTACCACCAAGAACTGGCAAACTCTCATAGATTGTAATATTATTGCCAGGCATTCCGCCATCACGAATTAGAAATACCGCTGCCGCTAATGATCCTATACCTCCACCTATGAAATATGCTTTTCTATCTTTATTATTACTATTCATTAAAAATGTATTAAATGTTATTGTGTTTTATTATTGATGTATGTCTTAGTTGGTTAATTCACTGGATTTAAACTTTAGATTTTGTTTTAATCTCTTTCCGTTTTAAATTCATTTATGATATTCGAAACGTAACACCCCTAAGTATTCAAAGTTCAAAATTAGGCAGTTATAAAAAGTAATACACTGACCTAGGTCAGCCTAATTAAAAAAAGAAAGAGCTATTTATTAGTAATACAATTAAAGTTAGTTGCGTGAAGGATTACTAGATCAACTTCTTATTCTTTATCGGCGTTCAGTGAACTTCGCTTGAGGTAAAAACCCCACAACTCAATCCCCATATATATAAAGAGTTAAGCGAGGAATTACAGCGAAAAGCCTTCCACTTGTGGACACGCATAACCAATAAGTTAGCTGATCTAACTATAGTTTATATTAGCTTACCAATATAAAAAGTGTAACCAAAAAAGATTCTATTATAGCTATAAAAACTATTGTCAAAATGCAGGCGCTATAACTATAAAAAGCTTGACTACTAATACAAAATTAGTAGTCAAGCTTTGTCTATATTCTTCTTGGTATTGAGATAAGTTATTTAGTGGTAAATCAAACAATTTGAAAGTTTAGTATTGATTTACTGAATTCTACAGTTACATGTACTTTTCTAGAAATCTAAAAAACTCTTTTTTAAGCTCAGCATAAATATGTCTTTCTGCTTCTATTTTTTTTCTGAATTCTAAGTGCTCTTTAGTCATTCGAATATCTATTGCATTCTCACCAGTTATACTTTGCTCTGCGATACGCTCCTCGTGTTTTTCAATAATTTCCTGTAAATCTTCGATGACACCACCGTGAAGAACAAATTCATTTTGATAGTGCTCAAGTTGCGCAAGTACATCCTTATCTGTCCATCGTGTTACGAGTTCGCTCAATTTGTTATTGAAGAATAGTAATTCATCTTTCCAAAAGGCAAGTTCCCCTTTCCACAGTTCGTGTTCAAAATGCATATTAGAATTGTATAAAACTTCTTTTTTCATGACGTTGAATTTTAGTATTATTAAATTATAAATTTTATATTATATTATTTTACAAAGATTGAGGTTTACTAACCAATATAAAATGACCTAGATCATTCTAGAAAAAGCTGACTACAAATAGTTTTATTTTGAAGATCACTTTTTATGATTCCAAAACCACAAACTGCCCCAAGGCTTCCATTGCCTGACAGCCATAAACTAATGCGGGACCTCCTCCCATCATTACGGCAACACCAATAGTCTCTATAATTTCTTCAGAACTAGCTCCCGAAATCAATGCGTCGTGTACGTGAAAAGCAATGCATCCATCACATCTTACCGTAATAGCAATACCTAAGGCAATAAGCTCTTTCGTTTTTGTTGTCAATGCCCCTTCAGAAATACTTGCTTTGTGAAGATCATTAAACCCTTTAATTGTGGAAGGAATTCTTGCCCCTAATTCTCCCATCAATTTTGTGAGATCATTATAGTTTTTTGAATAGTCTTTAATCATGGTCTATAGATTTAGTAAATTAATTTGAGATTTTGTTCGCTTTTCAAAAGTATTTAAAAAAGGTATTATTCAAAATGACCTAGGTCATATACAAATGTTCAACTATCTATTTATTAAGATCTAACAATAAGAAATTATCTTTTCTTTAAAATAATGACGTTTAGGTACGTATTAATATATTTATCTCCTAAACTCAAAAAATTGATTTTTTAAAAAAAAGTCAATAGATCCTGATGAATAATTAAAGAAGCGATTTTTTAAGTAAATATCTTAATTGCAAAAAAAAAGAGAATAGAAGAAGATTTTATGGGGTCAATCCAAATGATGAAAAAAGTAACTCACTAAACAAAATATAAATACTATGTTTCATAAAATTTTGACAAAAAAAAACTCCTCAATTTCTTGAGAAGTTTTGTGGGCGATGAGGGGTTCGAACCCCCGACCCCCTCGGTGTAAACGAGGTGCTCTGAACCAGCTGAGCTAATCGCCCTATTTAGTAGCAATTCCAATAAAATGTTTTTCGTTATTGCTGGTGCAAAGATACATCTAGAATTGGTATTTACAAGCAAAAAATGAAAATAAATTAATAATATTTTCGTCTAAATCCCTTTTGTACTCAGTGACAGCGCATTAATACCAATACTCCTATTCACTATTTTTTTGATAATCAATCACTATAGTATTACATTTGCATCATAAACAGCAAATAATGGCAAGGTTCAAAGAAAATGATTTACCAAAATCAAAAATTACCGCAAGTTCTCTCAGCAAAGCAACTCTTATATTCAAATACGCAGACAATCACCGGTGGAAGTTTTATGTAGGATTACTTTTTTTATTGCTCACCGGCGCCACCGCTTTAGCCTTCCCTAAATTAATGGGTATGTTAATTGACAGCGTGAAGAATAAAAGTTACACTGACGCTAATAATATTGCTTTATTTCTGATTGGCATTCTTTTTATGCAATCCATTTTTTCATTTTTTAGATTATCCCTGTTCATTAATTTTACAGAACATACTTTGGCTAACCTTAGACTGTCATTATACAGTAACCTGGTGAAGTTGCCTATGTCGTTCTTTTCGCAAAAGCGTGTTGGTGAATTAAACAGTAGAATAAGTTCAGACATTACACAAATTCAAGATACTTTAACTTCTACCATTGCTGAATTCCTAAGACAGTTAATTTTAATTATTGGTGGAGTAGCATTACTCGCAACCGAAAGTATCAAACTTACTTTATTAATGTTGTCAGTAGTTCCCTTAGTGGCTATAGCGGCAGTTATATTTGGTCGTTTTATTCGAAAATTTTCGAAAAACGTTCAGGATCAGGTAGCAGAAAGTCAGGTTATCGTTGAAGAAACGATGCAGGGAATTAGTATCGTTAAGGCTTTCGCCAATGAATGGTATGAGATTGCCCGTTATGATGGAAAAATAAAAGAAGTTGTGAAATTAGCCATCAAAGGCGGAAAATACAGAGGGTATTTTGCTTCCTTTATTATATTTTGTCTTTTTGGAGCCATAGTAGCCGTAGTTTGGTTTGGCGTTCGATTAAGTATCAGCGGAGAAATGAGTGTAGGCCAGTTGATTTCATTTGTATTATATTCCACGTTTGTTGGAGCTTCTTTTGGAGGAATTGCCGAATTATATGCACAAATCCAAAAAGCGATTGGAGCCACCGAGCGTGTTTTTGAATTATTGGAGGAAACTCCAGAGAAAATCAACTCAAAACAAAGTACTTCTCCGATTCAAAAAATTAAGGGAAATGTTACCTTCAAAAATGTTGCCTTTAGTTATCCTTCAAGAAAGGAAATAAAAGTACTAAAGAATGTCAATTTTACTGCAAATTTTGGTCAAAAAATTGCCATTGTTGGTCCTAGTGGAACTGGAAAATCAACCATTGCTTCGTTGTTATTGCGTTTCTATAATATTGATTCAGGTGAAATATTAATAGACGGAAAAAATATTTATGATTACGAATTAGAAGACCTTCGTGGTAATATGAGTATTGTACCTCAGGATGTCATTTTATTTGGTGGAACGATAAAAGAAAATATAGCTTACGGAAAACCGAATGCAACAGAAGAGGAAATTCTTTTAGCAGCTAAGCAAGCCAATGCCTTTAATTTTATCGAAGGGTTTCCTGAGAAATTTGAAACCATTGTAGGAGAAAGAGGGATTAAACTCTCAGGAGGTCAAAGACAACGTATTGCAATTGCTAGAGCACTACTTAAAAACCCTAGTATATTGATCCTCGACGAAGCAACCTCCTCTCTAGATAGTGAAAGCGAAAGATTAGTACAAGAAGCCCTAGAAATATTGATGCAAGGAAGAACTAGTATCATTATTGCTCACCGTCTTTCTACAATACGTACTGCTGATCAAATATTAGTTCTTGACAATGGAGAAATAACAGAACAAGGTACACATCAAGAATTAATTGCTTTAGAAAATGGTAAATATAAAAACTTAAGCAACTTACAATTCACAGACTTTTAATCCAAAAACTACCAATGATACCAAAATTAACTAAAACAGCTGCTCTAATCTTCTTGCTGTTTTTAAAATCTATTGCCTTCCAAGCGCAAGAAACCAAAAACCCATTTAAAGTAAACCTATCTGAAGACGGGAAAAAATACATTAAATTTGGAGCCAATTTTCAATTGTGGGGGCGTTATACAGAACTAAACCCAAATAGTAAAATTGGAGATAATGTTGTAGCACAATCTACTGATATTGTTATTAGACGATTGCGCTTGCAAGCGATGGGAATGCTTACTGACAATGTGTTTTTTCACATTCAGTTAGGGCAAAATAATATTAATTTTACGCAAAATACCGGCCCATCAAATACTCCATTATCTGTTTTAGATGCTATAGGAGAATACCATTTTAATGATAAATTGCATCTAGGTGGTGGATTAACAGCTTGGGGAGCAGGAACAACCCGATATTCAGCTAACAGCTCTTCTTCGCATCTTACCCTCGACGCTCCTATTTACCAGCAAAACATTAATATTTCCTCCACTTTTGGAAATAGAAATCTAAGTATTTATGCTAAAGGAATGTTTGATAAATTAAGTTATCGAGTAGCGATTACAAATCCTTACAGGAATGCAACTAGCACCTTAAATCTTAATTCTACTATAAGTACTCATACCCCAAGAGCTCAATATTCAGGAATTTTGACTTATGCTTTTGCAGACAAAGAATCAAATACCGATCCTTATAACAAAGGAACTTATCTAGGTACTAAAAAAGTTTTTAATATTGCTCTCGGTTACCTGACACAGTCCAAATCAATGTGGCGAGTAGATCCTAACAATGCTGCAGCAGTATTATATGATGATATGAACGTCCTAGGTTTAGATGTATTTTATGATAAACCAATGAGCAATAAAGGAGACGCTTTAACACTTTACGCTGCTTACAACAATTGCAATTTCGGAAAAAACTACATCCGTAGTATTACGACTCCTAACCCTGCAATTGCTGATGCTTCTCTTATTAATGGTTCAGGAAACGGATTTATAGCTGTTGGGACTGGAAATATTTATTATGGACAAATAGGATATTTATTTGCTAAACCTAAAGATGCAGCTGTAAAAGGAAGAATTCAAGCCTATGCTGCGGGTCAAATCGCCGATTTGGAAGCACTAGACAGCCCTATGACTATGTATGAGTTAGGAGCAAATTATTACCTAACGGGAACTTTAGGGCCTAAATTAAGTTTAGGGTACCAAAGCAGAGCTATTTTCGAAAAAGTATCAGATGCTAAATACCCGCAAAGCGACCGCAAAGATATGGTCGTACTACAATTTCAAGTTTCTTTCTAAAATGAAAACACTAGAAAACAAAAAAGGTTTCGCCGTTAAAGCGAAACCTTTTTACTATTTTTAAAAGAATACCTAATCTTCTTTTCTTCTTTTACGTTCTGCCTTTATCAAACCTAATTCACGACTAGTTTGCCCAGCTACTGAAGTATTTTCTTCTGCACGACGAATCAAGTATGGCATAACATCTTTTACAGGACCAAAAGGTAAGTATTTGGCAACATTATAATGATGATCAGCTAAATTATAACTAATATTATCACTCATACCATACAATTGGCCAAACCAAATTTTCTCATCCTTAGTATTTATTCCTTTTTCCTTCATCAAGTCCAATAAATTATAAGTGCTTTCTTCATTATGGGTGCCTAGAAAGAGAGACATACTGTCTAAATGATCAATCATATAATTTACCGCTGCATCATAATTAGCATCTGTAGCTTCCTTTGACGAACAAATTGGTGATGGATACCCTTTTTCTTTAGCCCTGCCATTTTCTTTTTCCAAGTAAGCGCCACGAACTAATTTCATTCCGATAACAAAGCCTTCCTTTTTTGCCTGTTCATGCACCTTTTTCAAATAATCCAAGCGATCCCAACGGTACATTTGCAATGTATTGAAAACAATTGGCTTTTCTTTATTGTATTTACGCATCATATCGATAACTAATTCGTCAGCAGCATCTTGCATCCAACTCTCTTCTCCATCAATAAGCAATGCTACATTATTTTTATGAGCTTCACTGCAAACCAAATCAAAACGAGCCACAACTTTATCCCATTCCTCTTGTTCCTTTGAAGTTAACGTCTGTTTTTCTCCTAATTTTTCATACAATTCAAAACGCCCCAAACCCGTTGGTTTAAAAACTGCAAAAGGTATTGATTGACGTTCTTTGGCAAATTCTACGGTTTTTAAAGTCATTTCCAGTGCAGCGTCAAATTGATGTTCATCCTCTTTTCCTTCCACTGAATAATCCAATACAGACGAAACTCCTTTAGTATATATTTTATCAACAACAGAAAGGCAGTCATTCAAGTTTACTCCTCCACAAAAATGATCAAAAACAGTGGCACGAATCAAACCTTCTACTGGAAGATTAATATTCAATGCAAAATTAGTAACCACAGCTCCTATACGAACCAATGGCTCGTTTGAAATCATTTTAAAAAGAAAGTAAGCTCTATCAAGTTCTGTATCGCTTTTTAATGCGAAGGCCACTTGTGTATTATTGAATATTTTTTCCATGTTACTAATTTCGTAATTATTATAGCTATTATGAAGCAAAAATAAATAAAGACCTCGATAAAATAGTATGTTTTATCAATTAAAATATAAATTAACATTTGCATGAAAATTTTAAATAAAATCAACACCTATTTTTTATGCGTTTGAAAATATAATAATTTACAAAATAAAGTTAACGTTTAAGTTCTTAACGCAAACTATAATTAGTTTAAATTTATCACATTGAGTTTTATTATTATGTTATTGATTTTATCCTACAACCCAGTAGCAAATTTTAAACAATACAGCAATGCAATCCCTCTTTGAAAAAAATCTTTAAATCCCCGCACCTTAATGATAAGAACTCTGAGTATCTACTGGCAATGGGTTATTTTTTATAAAAAATAATGAAGATACATGTAAGTAAATAAGCTTGGTTGAAAACAAAAAAATGCAGCTGAAAAATAACTAACTGTCCTGCTACATTAGGAGCTTACTAATGTATTATAAAATATATTTCCCCTTATTTGTTAAATTTATAAATAAATATGAGTGTTTTTTTGAATAGAATTAGGCAAAAAATCCCTTATTTTGCACTTTCATTTAATCAAATAAGATGCAAACGATTCAAGCAAGTAATTATCCCATTTATTTTAATGAAAAGGGATATGACGCTCTAAACCTTCACTTAAAAGACAATAAGTACTCTAACTTGTTTATTATAGTAGACAGCAATACAAATGAATTGTGTTTACCTACATTTCTACCTTATATAGAGACAGACCTTACTATCGAAATTATCGAATTTGAAGCGGGTGAAGAGAACAAAAACATTGAGACTTGCGTCCAAATATGGAATGTACTAACTGAACTTGGCGCTGACAGAAAAAGCCTTGTCATAAATCTTGGTGGCGGTGTTGTCACTGATTTAGGAGGTTTTGTTGCTTCAACATTCAAACGAGGTATCGATTTCATTAATATCCCTACAACCCTACTGTCTATGGTAGATGCTTCCGTGGGAGGGAAAAACGGAGTAGATTTAGGTAATTTAAAAAATCAAATTGGCGTTTTCAACCTACCAGCAATGGTAATCATAGATACAGCCTATTTAGAATCACTACCTCAAAACGAAATGCGTTCTGGTCTAGCCGAAATGCTAAAACATGGTTTAATCTTTGACAAAGCATATTGGGAACAGTTTTTAGATTTAAAAGCGATTGACTTTGCTGATTTTGATGAGCTTATTTACC
The DNA here is from genome assembly GCF_041431385.1 of Flavobacterium sp. Arc2. NCBI lineage: Bacteria > Pseudomonadati > Bacteroidota > Flavobacteriia > Flavobacteriales > Flavobacteriaceae > Flavobacterium > Flavobacterium sp. Arc2. Next base: position 92,441 of record NZ_JASMRH010000012.1, read on the forward strand.
GCTCTGTTGCAATTAAAAATGAAATCGTAACATTAGATCCTACTGAAAAAAATATACGGAAATCATTAAACTTCGGTCATACTCTGGGTCATGCGATTGAAAGCTATTTTCTGGAGAATGAAAATAAAACTACCTTATTGCATGGTGAAGCCATTGCGGTAGGAATGATTTTGGAAAGTTATATCTCTTTCGAAAAAGAATTAATAAGTGAAAGCGAGTATATCCAAATTAAAACTACAATAAAGTCTATCTTTGATGATATCGTGTTTCTTGAAAATGACATAGACCCTATACTAGAATTACTCATTCACGACAAGAAAAACGAGTATGGTACCATACAATTTGCCCTAATAGAAGGCATTGGTAAAATAAAAATAAATCAATCTGTTGAAAATGAATTAATTCTTAAAGCATTTAACGATTATAAATCTTAAATATTTTTTAGTTAAAAGGATTGGATTACGTATATATTATTTTTTACATTTGCTGCAATGAAAAACAATCAAAAACAACGGAATTACAGTTCAAATGAAAACAGAAACAATAAGTCTTTTCTAAGGATATTGAAGCGTTTTTATTCGATCAAAGAATTTTTTTGTTTTGACTTGTCTAATCATTTAAAAGTAGATCATGAAAAACTTCAGATTATTTATGCAAACATTAGGGTTTGAAAATTAGTTTAATTCTTAATACCAATTTAATTAATCTACAATACTACAAGCTAAATGAATACAAAATATTCCGATCTAATAAATCAAACGTATTACTTTCCACAAGAAGAATTTACTTTAAACAAAGACAATCTAAAGTTTCACAACATTGATTTGATGAAACTCGTAGAAGAATACGGTACCCCATTAAAATTTACTTATTTACCTCAAATTTCAAATAACATCAACAAAGCCAAAAATTGGTTTCGTAAATCGATGGAGAAAAACAAATACGAGGCAAAATACTATTACTGCTATTGTACAAAAAGCTCCCATTTTGAATTCATTATGAATGAAGCTTTTAAAAATAATATTCACGTCGAAACTTCTTCTGCTTTCGATATAAATATTGTTGAAAATTTGATGGCAAATGGAAAAATAAACAAAAGTACTTACGTTATATGTAATGGTTTTAAAAGAGACCAATACATCGAAAATATTGCAAGGTTAATTAATAACGGGCATAAAAACACTATTCCCATTATTGATAATTTTGAAGAGTTGGATTTACTTCAGGCAGAAATTAAAGGAAAATTCAAAATTGGAATTCGTATTGCTGCTGAAGAAGAACCAAAATTTGAGTTCTATACTTCCCGTCTTGGAATAGGCTATAAAAACATTGTTAGTTTTTACAAAAAGCAGATTCAAGATAATGATAAATTGGAACTTAAAATGTTGCACTTTTTTATCAATACTGGAATCAATGATACAGCTTACTACTGGAATGAGTTGGTAAAATGTATTAAAGTATATATCGCATTAAAGAAAGAGTGTCCCACATTGGATGGTCTAAATATTGGTGGTGGATTTCCTATAAAAAATTCATTGGCGTTTGAATATGATTATCAATACATGATTGACGAAATTATCAATCAAATAAAAATTGCCTGCGACGAAGCTGAGGTTGACGTTCCTAATATCTTTACTGAATTTGGTTCTTTTACTGTAGGAGAAAGCGGAGGCGCTATTTATCAAATTTTGTATCAAAAACAACAAAATGATAGAGAAAAATGGAACATGATCGATTCTTCTTTTATCACTACTCTACCTGATACTTGGGCGATTAATAAACGTTTTATTATGTTGGCAATCAACCGTTGGAACGAAACCTACGAACGGGTTTTACTAGGTGGTTTGACTTGCGACAGTGATGATTATTACAATTCTGAGCAAAATATGAATGCCATTTATTTGCCAAAATACAATAAAGAGAAACCGTTATACATAGGCTTTTTTAATACAGGTGCTTATCAAGAAACAATAGGCGGATACGGAGGTTTACATCACTGTTTGATTCCTCAACCTAAACACATCTTAATCAATAGAGATGAAAATGGGATTATCGGTACTGAAGTATTTTCAGAACAACAAACAGCCGACGATGTGTTAAAAATTTTAGGTTACGACAAAAAATAAACAAATAAATACACAATTAGTCAATTTAAAAATTATTATATTTGGATCTAACCATTCAATGAATTGATTTTTAAATCTTTAAACCAAACAAAATGAGTAAAGGACCTATAAGTCAGTTTATAGAAAAGCATTATTTACATTTCAATTCTGCGGCTTTAGTAGATGCAGCAAAAGGCTATGAACAACAGCTTGCAAATGGAGCTAAAATGATGGTAACTCTTGCGGGAGCAATGAGTACTGCCGAAATCGGAAAGATTTTTGCAGAAATGATTCGTCAAGACAAAGTGCAAATTATTTCTTGTACAGGTGCAAATTTAGAAGAAGACATCATGAACTTGGTAGCTCATTCACACTACGAAAGAGTACCAAACTACCGTGATTTGACTCCGGAACAAGAATGGGATTTACTTGAAAGAGGTTTAAATCGTGTAACAGATACGTGTATTCCTGAGCATGAAGCATTCCGTCGTTTGCAAAAACACATTTACAAAATTTGGAAAGACGCTGATGACAAAGGAGAACGTTATTTACCGCATGAATATATGTACAAAATGCTTTTATCAGGCGTTTTAGAAGAATATTACGAAATTGATTTGAAAGACAGCTGGATGTATGCCGCAGCAGAAAAAAACTTGCCAATTATCTGTCCAGGATGGGAAGATAGTACTATGGGAAATATTTTTGCTTCCTATGTGATTAAAGGAGATTTAAAAGTCTCTACGATGAAATCTGGAATAGAATACATGACATTTTTAGCCGATTGGTACCCTAAAAATTCTGCTAATGGAGTTGGATTTTTCCAAATTGGTGGTGGTATAGCCGGAGATTTCCCAATTTGTGTTGTTCCAATGTTGTACCAAGATATGGAAATGCCAGAAACCCCTTTTTGGAGCTATTTCTGCCAAATTTCAGATTCAACGACAAGTTACGGTTCGTATTCTGGAGCAGTGCCAAATGAAAAAATTACTTGGGGTAAGTTAGATATAAAAACTCCTAAGTTTATTATTGAGTCTGATGCTACAATTGTGGCGCCTCTTATTTTCGCTTATTTATTAGACTTATAGAATATCATTATGAAAAGAGTAATTGTTGATTACGCAAAACTGACCAACGAAATTTTAAACCTTTTAGTAGAAAAGTTTCCTGATGGTTATGATGACTCCGATATTGTTCGTTTTAGAAATGCTAAAAACGAATTAATTGAGGCTGTTGAAGTACGAACTGAAGATACTATTTACTTAGTAAAAGTAAGTATGAAATTGGCTGACCGTATCGAAAACCACGATGAAGATGATGAAATCGATGACGTTATTGAACCAATCATCCCAATAAAAGGGCTTGATTTGGATGACGATGACGACGAGGATGAGGATGAGGATGACAATCGAGACAAACCAGATTCTGATGAAGATGATGAAGATTCAGACAAATCTGATTATTCTGATGATGACGACGAAGATGAAGATGAAGATTAACTTCAATTAAAAATACAAAAGGAACTCTTAATCGAGTTCCTTTTTTTTAGCAGATTAATAAAATTTATCTTTTTTATAATTTACATCGAAGTCATACTAAAAGGCACTACTCCCTAAATGATCACATCTCAAATATTACATGACTCTTTAAAGGAAAATTTTGGATTTGAAAAATTCAGAACCAATCAAGAGCAAATCATAAACACCATTTTATCCGGTCATGATACGCTGGCAATAATGCCAACGGGTGGCGGAAAATCAATTTGCTTTCAATTACCGGCACTTCTATTTCCTGGAATTACAATAGTAATATCACCACTGATCGCTTTAATGAAAGACCAGGTGGACAGCTTAAAAGCAAACGGAATTGATGCCTGCTTTATCAATAGCAGTCAAACGAATGAAGAACAGCAATCACACATTCAAAACCTAAAAGACAATAAAGTCAAAATGATTTATGTAGCCCCTGAGAGCTTATCCTATTTAGAAAATGCATTTAGCCAAATCACCATAAGTCTTATAGCAATTGATGAAGCACATTGTATTTCTTCTTGGGGACATGACTTTAGACCCGCATATACTAACCTTGGGTATTTAAAAAAGCGCTTCCCTTCTACTCCAATATTAGCTTTAACTGCAACTGCGGATAAAGCTACACGTAAGGACATTAGCCAACAATTAAACTTAGTAAATCCGAAGTCATTTATTTCTTCTTTTGATCGAAAGAACCTTAGCTTAGAAGTACGTCCCGCACTCGACAGAGTAAAACAAATAATTGATTTCATAAGCGATAAACCAACCGAATCTGGAATCATTTATTGCTTAAGTCGAAAGACAACTGAAGAACTTGCCGCAAAACTTAAAAAAGCAGGCGTAAACGCAAAAGCATATCATGCTGGTCTAGACATCTCGGTACGATCGCAAACCCAAGATGACTTCATTAATGATGATTGTCAAGTGGTTTGTGCCACGATTGCTTTTGGTATGGGAATCGACAAATCAAATGTTCGCTGGGTTATTCATTATAATTTACCCAAAAATATCGAAGGTTATTATCAAGAAATTGGAAGAGCTGGTCGCGACGGCCTGCCTTCTGAAACTATTTTATTCGAGAGTTATGGCGATGTAATTCAATTACAAAAATTTGCTTCACAGGGTTTAAATGCCGAAGTACAATTAGCGAAGCTCGAACGAATGAAACAGTATGCTGATGCCTTAAGCTGCAGAAGAAAGATACTACTTTCCTATTTTGGCGAATTAGTAACTGAAAATTGTGGGAATTGCGATATTTGCAAGAACCCGCCTGAATTTTTTGACGGAACAATCATCGCACAAAAAGCTTTATCTGCTATTATTCGTTTGAAAGAATCAGAACCATTGCCCATTATTATTGATTTCTTACGAGGTTCTAAGAATGCTTATATATTCGAAAATGAATATCAAAACTTAAAAACCTACGCTGTCGGAAGCGACATCTCTTGGTACGACTGGAATCAGTATATCATTCAACTGATTAATCAGGGACTTTGCGAAATTGCTTTTCACCGTCAAAATAAAATCCGCCTCACCGCATTGGCACGTGAAGTTTTATTTGAAGGAGACAAAGTACAATTGACCACGGTTATAAAAGTCAATACTGAAAAAACAGAAATCAAAGAAACCAAAAGCAAATCAGCTGCCAATTCTCTTTTTGAAACGCTACGAAAATTGCGTTATGAAATTTCTAAAGAAGAAAGTGTTCCTGCATATGTTATTTTCAGTGACGCCGCTTTACGCCAAATGGAAACAATCAGACCCATGAGCGATGATGAATTCATTACCATTGACGGAGTAGGAAAAGCAAAACTGGAAAAATATGGAGATGTCTTTATAAAAGCAATAATTGCATTTCAAAAAAACAAAGTAGTAAAACCAAAAAAAGAAGCAGGAACCTACAAAGAAACACTACAATTATTTCAAATTGGATTAACTACTCCAGAAATTGCCTTGAAACGCAAACTTGGCATTAGCACTATCATGTCCCATTTAGCAAAACTATATTTGGATGGAGAAGCAATTGACTTATACCAATTTGTTTCTGAAGATGAAGTGAGTTTAATTTCTAAAGCCAAGTTACAATTAGAAAGTCCGACTACTTTAAAACCCTACTACGACTATCTAGAAGAAAAAATAGCGTACGACAAAATAAGATTGGCTTTAGCTATTATCGAAAAAGAAAGACGTAATAAATAATCTGTTATATGATTACTTCATTTCCCCATTTTATAAACCCACAAACAGAAATCCTAATATTAGGAACGATGCCTGGCATTGCCTCTCTTGAAAAGCAAGAATACTACGCACACAAAAGGAATCACTTTTGGAAAATTATGTATCGTCTTTTTAGCACATTACCTGTTTCAGAAATTTTCGAAGAAAAAATAAAACTGCTACAGTCAAACAAATTGGGGTTGTGGGATGTTTTAGAAAATTGCGAACGAAAAGGAAGTTTAGATGTCCATATTAAAAATCAAAAAGAAAATGATTTTGAATCTTTATTCAAGGAATTCCCAGCTATCCACAAAATAATTTTTAACGGAAAAGAAAGTCACCGTTATTTCGTAAAAAAGTTTGGACAAATAGAAGGCATCACGTATTATGTGATGCCTTCAACTAGTCCTGCAAATACAATGTCTTTCGAAAATAAATTAAAAATCTGGTCCACTTGCTTCCAGTAATTTATAGATATCTTTCCTGAAATATTTTTTGATGATGTTTTTGATGCCCAATAGTGATAAAGCCAATAGCACGCACTGAAACGGCACTGTTTGAAGCAACCCCCATTCTTGTTAGTTGCTCTTCTGAAAAACTTTTAAAGAGAGCAATAGTAGATTGCCTCACCAAAGCCATTTCGGTCAACAACCCCTGCAAATTTCTTTCGTTGGCATTGGTGTTATCAACATAATCATTTTCTTCAAAACTAGGCAAAGGTGTTTTATCATTTCTAGAAATTCGCATGGCGCGGTAACTGAAAATACGCTCTGTATCAATAAGGTGCTGAATGATTTCCTTTATAGTCCATTTTCCCTCCGCATAACGGTAATCGAATTTATTCATAGGGATGTTCTGCACAAATTTAATAAAATCATGAAGAGATATTTCTAATTCTTCAATCAAATTAACATCTTCTAGTTCACTAACATAATCCGCATAAAAAGGAGCGTACTCCGTATCTGGTAATTGATTTGATTTCATTTATTTTTTTGTTTATGCCGAGTTTCTACTTGCGTTTGTATTTCCAAAAAGCGAACGCATCACTATTTTTTCGTAAACCTTTATTAAATTCTCATCTATAACACTTTCTTTGTTAAGCTCATTTATTCTTAACAAAGCGTATTGTTGTATTGTCAACAATGGCAGTACAATACGCTCCCTAATTTGAATCGAAGCTTTACCATCAGGATAATTCTCCATAAGCTCTTCATGACCTGCTATTTTTAGCAATAATCGTTTAGACTCTAAAAATTCATCATAAATAATTTGCCAAAATTCTCCAAATTCAGGATCCTTTTTCATGTAAGCCGTTAAAGGAAAAAAGGACTTCGTTATTGACATCATACTGTTTTCTAACAATGTTTTAAAAAACAGAGAGTTGTCATATAAATCCTGAACTTTATCCCATTGCTCTGTACCTTCAAAATATTTTAGTGCCGTACCTACTCCAAAAAATCCAGGGACATTTTGTTTTAACTGACTCCAAGAACCCACAAACGGAATAGCTCGCAAATCTTTAAAATCCAACTGTTCCGATTTACCTCTTTTAGAAGGTCGGCTTCCTATATTAGTTTTAGCATAATATTTCAAAGTACTCATTTGCTCCAAATACGGTATAAACTTCGGGTGATTCTTAAAGCTTAAATATTTTTCATAACCTAAATCAGCTAATTGCCCCATCACATTCTTTTCATCAAGCGACAACTCATTTTTATTTTTACTAAATACCTGATTTGTAACCCCGGCACTTAATAAATTTTCTAAATTGTAGCGACAAGAGTCTAAAGTACCAAAATTTGAACTTATGGTTTGTCCTTGGACCGTAATTTGAATTTCCTTGTTTTCAATATTTGGACCTAAAGAAGCATAAAATTTATGTGTTTTTCCTCCTCCACGTGCTGGTGGTCCACCACGTCCATCAAAGAATATTACTTTAATGCCATATTTTCTGGACATAGCAGTCAATGCTTCCTTTGCTTTGTAAATACTCCAGTTTGCCATTAAATAACCACCATCTTTAGTACCATCAGAAAAACCAAGCATAATTGTTTGCTTCATTTCTCTATTTTTCAAATGATTCGCATACATTGGATTCGTATACAATTGCTCCATAATAGTGTGCGCACTTAGTAAATCCTCAACCGATTCAAATAGTGGCACAACATCAACTGTAGGACTTTCCCAATCACATAAACGAATCATTGCAAAGGTTTCTAATACATTCAGCGCACTTTCGTTATTACTTATTATGTAGCGATTAGCACCTAGTTCTCCATTATTTGTCTGAATTACCTTAATTGCCTGAATCGATTCTATAGTCGACTTCGTTATTTCATCTTCAAAATCGCTTGAATCAATATTTCCTTTAACATTTGACAACACCTCAAATTTTTCATCTTCGGTTAAATCATAATAATTCTCAGGGAAAATATCTGAGCTTGAATTCACATAGAACCCATGAATATCTTTAAAAACAGCATCGTGTATTCTACTGTTTTGACGGATATCTAAAGTAGCAAAATGAAAACCAAATAAATTCACTTTAATAAGAAGCGCTTCCAATTGATCTAAATACAGCGACTGATGTTGCTCGATAACTATTCTCTTGATCTTATTTAATTGCGCTTTAAACTCCTCTAAAGTAATGTATATTTCACCTTTCGAATAAAAAACAGAACGGTAAAGTTTTTGTTCAAGTTCAGCCACCAAAATATCTACATTAAAGAAAGTTAGCTTTCTTTTTAAGTTTCTAATTTCGATGTAATAACATTTCAATATTGACGTTCTTAATCGCTCAGCTACATTCAATGTAATCTCAGTTGTTACGTAAGGATTCCCATCACGATCTCCACCAGGCCAGAACCCTAATTTTATCAAAGCGTTTTGAATGGACTCACCTTGAAAAACATTTTTCTGTAGGTAATGAACCATGTCTCCTGAAGTACTGTAGAATACATTCTCAAGATACCAAATCAAACTAACTGCTTCATCAAATGGATTTGGCTTCTCGTTTTTTATAAAAGGCGTTTTTCCTAATTGAGCTAAGAGTTCTTTTATATTCAATAAATTATTTCCACGTATAGCGTCAGTCAAATCATTAATAATTCCTAATACAGAACCAGGATAGAACTGAGTAGGATGAGCCGTTAACACTGTTCTTACATTAAAGTTTCCCAAGAAGTCAATTAACTCTTCTTTTTTTCCTTTCGCATCTGCTTTTTCTTTAATATCTCGCAACGAACCTCTACCTTCCATATTATTTACAATCGGAAAAGCGGCATCTTCAACCGCATCAAACAAGACGATTTGGCGTTCGATATATTGAATAAAACGAAACATGATATCAATTTTATCAGCTTCTTCAGTAATGTGCGAATATTTATTAGTGAAAAAATCCACAATTTCTTTTGGAGTCTGCTGTTTCTTAAAACCACTCTCGCAAACATCTGTAAATAAAGGAAGTAAAGCCCCTATATTATCTATAGAATCAAATGGTAAAGTAATAAATACACTATTGTAAATATTGTATTTAGAGAGGACGTTTTGATTAAAACGTTCAATTTTTGGTAGCGTGTACATAATTTTGTTATAGTTGGTTTGGTTTAACGGAAAATAGTTATAAAAAAATAACCCCAAGAACTAACTTGAGGTTATATTAAAATATAGCAATCAAGTGTATTACATGTTTTTAAATATCGTATGCATCAAGCGCTTCTTATCATTGATACTTTCCTCCAATGAAATCATAGTTTCTGTTCTATAAACACCGTCAATATCATCAATCATAAAAATAACATCCTTAGCATGCTTTGTATCTTTAGCTCTGATTTTACAGAAAATATTAAATTTTCCAGTAGTTACTGAAGCAACAGTCACAAAAGGAATCTCGTTAATGCGTTGTAAAACAAATTTAGTTTGTGAAGTATTATTAAGAAAAACTCCTACATAAGCAATAAAAGAATATCCTAATTTATCATAATCAAGTACTAATGACGAACCCATTATGATTCCCGCATCTTCCATTTTTTTAACCCTAACATGTACGGTTCCAGCAGAAATTAATAATTTTTTGGCAATATCTGTGAACGGAACTCTGGTGTTGTCGATCAACATATCTAATATCTGATGATCTACTTCATCTAAACGGAACTTACTCATATTTCTATAATTAATATTTATAATTGACTAATACAAAGTTTAAAAATATACATAAAAACATTAAATCGATTCAAAATATTATTTTTTTATCAATCCATTAACAAATTCAATGCTATTTTCTAAATAAAAATTGGCTTTTTGATTTAATTCAGGAAAATTACCGTGTTCATCTTTATACTCTGCTTCTTTCGCATCATACTCGATATGACCATAATAGCTATCCAAATCTCCAATTTCTACAAAATAAGCATTAAAAAACAGTTTGTTTTCTATTAACTCCTCTTTGTATTGTGCAGCAAAATTCGTAATTTTTTCATTACCATCATAATTTAATTTGACATTTTTATACAAAAAATCATAAAAAACGACTTTATTTTGAGGAATACTCAAATAATTATCAATTCCATTGTCAACTATATCGTTTTCGCAAAGTATAGTGAAACTAGAAAGTAACGCCATAAAAATATACTTTCTTGTGTTTTCTCTTTCATAATCATCTTGAAAATGTCCCGCTTCAAACAATAAAGTAGGAACTCCGAGCGCCTGAAAAGTATCTCCAATGCAATTGAGATTAAAAGAGTCGTCAAATCGCCCTATCTGACCTGGTATATATTGCTGCAACACGTTATTAATTCCTGCAATAAGCGCAATGGCCTTCATTCGTGATTCATTTATTTCCCGTTCTTCGTTATAAGAAGGAGCTAAAAACGAAACTGTTGCGGGCTTACCTGTACTTCCTACTCCAAAAATAGTGCGCTGATCATGCAGGTTAAAGCAATAATTAGGCAGAAAAGAATCAAATGCATCACGCAACACTCTGCTTTCCGGTTGTGACAAGTTTTGCGAGTCTCTGTTTAAATCAATTTCATTTGCGTTTACGCGGGTGTAAGCTTGCGCCCCATCCGGATTCAAAATTGGAATACAATAGAAAGTAAAAGCAGCTAACAATTCTGCAGCAAGTTCTGAGCCACTATGCAGCACATTTAAAAAGTCAAACAAGGCCTTTGTAGTTGTACTTTCGTTTCCGTGCATTTGAGACCAAAGCAAAATTCTAGTTTCTCCTTCACCAATTTGGTAGCTGTAAATTGGTTTTTTAAGCACTGACTCTCCAATAACCGAAAGTTGATTATTAGTATTTAATCTGTTCAATAAGGGCTCAATTGATTCTAAAGTAAGATACCTGCCTTCAATCGATTGCTCCTTGTTATCGTTGAATAATTGTTCTAAATCCATAGTGTATTATTTGATTTACAAAAGTAAACATCTTTATTTTTACAATTGTAAACTGATTAAAATTGATTTATTTTAGAATTGTAAACAGCTTTAAAGGATAATCCTTGCTCTCAGTAGTAGTACAATTTGACAAATGTTACCTCGATTATAAAATTGTTTTAAATTACTGTTTATCAGTGTATTAAAACGCTTCATTTAATGCTTTAATTAGATATAAATGCTCTTTTATATACAATTTACACTTGTAATATTGCTATTCTTGTCTGTTTGTGTTACATTTGTAATTAGATAAATTTTAATAGCTATTTACAATGGTAAACACTGAAGATTTTATTAAACGGCTTGAAATTATATTGGACTATTACAGTTTAAATGCCTCCGCATTTGCTGATAAAATTGGTGTACAACGATCCAGTTTGTCCCACCTTCTATCAGGTAGAAACAAACCCAGTTTAGATTTTATTCTTAAAATTCTGGATGTTTTCCCTGATGTAGATTTGTATTGGATTTTGAATGGTAAAGGCAGTTTTCCAAAAAATAGCGAGCCAATTCTAAACCAAGAAAACAAAATGGAAGACGTCATCAAACCAAATACATCTACTCCAATTCCAGAACCCATTCCTCTTCAAAATTTATTTTCTGAAGAAAAAAACAGTACAGATAAAAATAGAGCTGTTACACAAAACGAAAATATTCAAAACGTAGTCAACGAATCCATTTCTGGTGAAGTGGAAAAAATTGTGTTCTTTTATAAAAATGGTACTTTCAAAGTTTTTACGCCAAACTAAAAAAAGCCAATCCTTTTTTTAATAAAAAGAATTGGCTTTTTTAAATGCGGCTAAATGTAAACTGGAATTATTCTTTAAATCCTTTTTCGGCAATTTTACCTTCTACTCCTATAAAATGCTTTTTTAAAATAATCAGGTCTTCTTCAATATTTCCTGTCGGCATTAATGGAGCCCCAAGATTAACTTCTTTTTTTCCAAAATCAAACGCAACAGGAATTATAGGCACATTTGCTTTTAAAGCAATGTAATAAAATCCCGTTTTAAGTTGACCCACTTTATCCCGTGTTCCCTCTGGAAGAACTGCTAAACGAAAAACTTTTCTTCGATTAAAAATTTCTGCAATAACATCTACTTTGTTCATTCCACCAGATCGATCCAGTGGTTCTCCTCCCATGTATTTAAAATAGTACCCCAATGGAAAAGTAAATAATTCTTTCTTCCCTACAAAGTTCATTTCTAACCCTGTGATGCCTCGCGTAAAAATCCCCAGATAAAAATCATGGGCACTTGTATGTGGCATAACCATCATGACGCATTTTTTAATATCTGGATCAATCGAACCTACAATCTTCCATCCCATAAGTCGGAAAAAGATCCATTTATAAATTTGTTTCTTCATTACTCTCTAATTTGTTGCAAAATATATAATTTAAAACTTATTTTTGATAAAAACCATTGTTGATGCTAAAAAAAGTACTCAGTTACCTTATTCCTATTAATATTCATAGAGTAAAATCGGCTTTAAGCAAATCTCTAGAGGTAACTTGGGCAAATGGTGAATTAGTATTAGATTCTGAAAATGCTAATTATTCCTATGGTAGTTTGCAGCGCATCTTAAGATTGGGATTAAAAAACATTGGCTTCGACAAAATAATTAGAATGGATCACATTTTAGTACTTGGTGTCGCCGGCGGTAGTGTTGTGAAAACTTTAGTTGATGAAATTAAATTTAGCGGTCGAATTACTGGAGTCGAAATTGATCCTGAAATTATCAAACTTTCAAATCACTATTTTAAACTGGATGAAATTCAACAACTGGAAATTGTAATTGACGATGCTTTTGAATTTGTTTTAAAAACCAAAGAAAAATACGATTTGATTATCATTGATATTTTCCAAGATACTACGATGCCTAATTTTTTATATGAAAATTATTTTACCAATCGCATTTGCTACTTATTAAAAAGCAAAGGATTTGTACTATTTAACACGATGCTTCTCAATGAGCAACACAACCGTAGAAATGAAAAGTACCTTTCAGATTTCTGCACTACTAAGTACAGTATAAAATCGATACCTAGAATAGAAATTCACAACGAGTTAATTGTTATTGAAAAAAGAGATTAATCTGATTTTAAATCACTCCAATTTTTCTTTTTATAACTAAAACATATATTTCGTACTTTCGATCGGAATAGCAAAAATAAATTTGATGAAAAAAGTCATTCGCAAACTGCTCTTAGGTAATATTACTAAAGTAGCAAAGCCAAAGTTTAATCCTGTTCAAAAGAGAATTCAGAATATTAAAGCAATTTGGAATAACGATCATCAGGATGATAACGGAATAGAAAAAATTGTTCGCTTATTCCTTTCCTCCTCGCAGTTATTTTTCCCTGGCATTTATATTAAATATTTGGCCTCTAAAAAAGGACCTGAACATGAAGACCTGGCAGTAGATTTCTATGTTTTGCTCAAAGTAAGTTTACCATTATTGATTCTGATGAATCATTGGCAAAATAATTATTTCATTCTTGGAGTGATGGTATATGTTATGTTAGAAACAATTTTATACATTCCCACACTGATTTTTGCTTCTGATCTATTTTCAAAACCGCGTTCCTATAAGAGATCGATGTTATTACTTTTCTTTAACTATTTAGAAATGGTATTCGGTTTTGCCGTTTTGTATTCCTTCACTAATAATTTTAACAAACCCTTTACGCATTGGTTTGATGCCATATATTTCAGTACAGTAACTTCCTCCACAATTGGATATGGTGACTTCTATCCCACTGACCCTTTTGGCAAATTTTTAGTGAGTATACAATCTATGATAGTCTTGATGTTTGTGGTTTTATTCCTGAATTTTTTCTCTACTAAAATAAAATCAAAAGGATATTTTGACGAAGACAGCACACAATAGTTTATAGCATCAATCTTGCTTTCTCTAAATCTTCGGGAGTATCGATTCCAATACCTACATGCGTAGTTTCAACCATTTTGATTCGTTTTCCAAATTCGAGGTAACGTAGTTGCTCTAATTTTTCGGATGCTTCCAATGATTTCATGGGTAAATTGTAAAAATCAGACAATGCCTGTTTGCGAAAAGCATATATTCCGATGTGTTGCATATAGCGAACTCCAACATTTTTCTCTCTTGGATAAGGAATTACCGAACGGGAAAAATACAAAGCAAAACCGTTTTGATCCGTTACCACTTTTACGTTGTTGGGATTATTGATGACTTCCGTATCTTTAATTTCACGCATCAACGAAGCCAAATCAACTTGTTTGGCCGAATCTTTTCTAAAGATCTCAATCAGTTTCATCAAAGGTTCTGTATCAATGAAGGGTTCATCCCCTTGTACATTAACTACAATTTCCACATCTAGGTTCGCAACTGCTTCTGCAATTCGATCACTCCCCGACTCATGTTCTTTGATGCTCATAATGGCTTTTCCTCCGTGAGTAACAATTTCGTCAAAAATCAAATTAGAATCTGTTACCACAAAAACATCGTCAAACAATTTTGTGTTTACTGCTGCTTCATAAGTTCTTAAAATCACAGTTTTTCCTCCAAGATCCTGCATTAACTTGGCAGGAAATCGTGTTGATGCGTAACGGGCAGGAATGACGGCTATTATTTTCATTGGATTTAATTTCTAATATGCTAAGTTAGTCTGTTTTTTTTTAGTTTACTAATAATTAAGTTTAGTCATATCTTTCTCTTTTTTTTTACGATTTAGGGAAGCTTCTGTCTTCTTACTTTCTATTTTACAGCTATCAACTTACGCAATAGGTTTGCTCTGAAACGAGTACTCAACCTGCATTGAAATAGGCTTTTCAGTTTGGCCTTTTTTCAACTTAAGATGTAAAAATCAAAAGCCTTTACTACTGATCTAAGAACAATACTAAGCCTAATTTAAAACTAAATTATTCACTTAAAATTAAGAAAAGTGTATATTTGCCTAATATTTTTTTTTATTAAATTTAGTTGCATTGCGTTTTCTAATATTATACATTGATTACAAATCAATTAGCTAAATTCGAACATAAAAATAACTATACTAAACAATAGTATTCAATTTGATAAATTACGATTACGAGTATTATTTCATATTATATTTCAATGAACTTTATGCATCAGAGTTGCTTATTTGAGCGCCCTGGGCAGTTATACAAAAAATCCTATGTCCCTAAAGAGGCTTGAAATCAAGAAAAATATTCGAAAAACTGATGACAAAAATTTGTCCTTCCGAGTTTTTGACCTCGGTATGGCAAGTATTGAAGATTATTTGAAACCACATAAAAAGGATCATTTTTTTATTATTATAGTGGAGTCTGGAAATATTAAAGTACATATCGAAGACCAGGTAT
Source organism: Flavobacterium sp. Arc2 (assembly GCF_041431385.1). Classification (NCBI taxonomy): domain Bacteria; kingdom Pseudomonadati; phylum Bacteroidota; class Flavobacteriia; order Flavobacteriales; family Flavobacteriaceae; genus Flavobacterium; species Flavobacterium sp. Arc2. Next base: position 108,071 of record NZ_JASMRH010000012.1, read on the forward strand.
ATTTATTGAAATCAGGAAAAATATCTATTATATTTCCTGATCAAATCCACTTTTTGTCAAATATGAGTACTGATTTGGCTGGTAAAATTATATTATTTGAAGAAGTATTGTTTTGTTCAGATATATTGAAAAATGAACTTAGTCCTTACAACGTTAACCTATCAGTCCACCTTAATTGCACCGCCCTTTCCAGCGTTGAATTTGAAAAGGTGCTTCCTATTATAAAGAATATACAGGATATTTACAACGACCCGAGTCTTGTTAAAAAAGAACAGGCCCGTTTTTACATCAAAATTTTCCTTTTAGGACTCATAGAGTCTGTACATGGCCAGCATCCTGTTTTACATCAGGACACTCAAGGCCCAGACCAAAACACTTATATTGCCTTTAAAAAACTTTTAAACCGTCAATATAAAAGCGAGCGTACCGTACAATACTATGCATTAGAACTGGCTATCAGCAGTAAAAAACTCAATGCACTAAATAAAAGATATTCTGGTGAAACCGCAATTAATGCTATCCATAACAGAATACTTACAGAAATTAAACGAAAATTATTGTTTTCTGATCTCTCACACAAAGAAATTGCATTTGACCTTGGATTCAGTTCCCCATCTGCACTTAATAAATTTGTAAAAGCAAAACTGAAGGAAACTCCAACCGACCTTCAAAACGAACTGGCGCAAATTTATACCGCATAGTCTTGTTTATATAACATCCTTCCCTCCCTGTTGATCTATCTTTGCACAAGCAATTAACACTATTCAAATACATAGAAAGTGCTGTTGCCAAAAAGCTATTACGGGCTAACTATTTCGTTTAATTCGGCATCTGATGAATTAAAATAGAAACGTTTCCTGTAGCTTAGTTAAGCAATACCAATAAGCGGACACTCGAAAAAATATCAATCAAAATTACCTGATCTTATCGGTGTAATAAGCTGAACGATCTGACGAGCGAACGACCTTATTTAAAAACACAACAATATGAACAGCAATACTTTGACAAACAAAAATCTGCTTGTTATTTTGGAGGAAAACCTGCAATTAGCAAATGATATTAATCCGCGAGAGATAGCGGTTTTGGTCGACGAAATTAAAGCAGCTAAACGAATTTTTGTTATGGCTGCAGGAAGGAGCGGGCTTGCATTAAAAATGGCAGCCATGCGGTTTATGCACTTGGGGTATACTGTATTCATAGTAGGAGAAACTAATACACCTGCTATTCTTGAAGGAGATTTGCTACTTGTAGCATCAGGTTCAGGTACAACCTCTTCAGTAGTCTCATCAGCAGAGAAAGCTAAGAGTCAAAAAGCTACAGTTATTGCTATTACTGCCGATGCAGAAAGCAAAATAGCTGGACTGGCAGACAATATCTTACTAATAAATGCTGCAACAAAAACAGACTTTGGGGTTTCAGTCTCTAAGCAGTATGCAGGGAGCCTTTTCGAACAATTTACATTATTAATCTTAGAAGGTGTTTTTATGACGCTATGGCAAGAATCAGAATTGACCAAAGAAGAGCTGTGGCCCAAACACGCCAACTTAGAATAATGATTTTTTATTATTAATTTTTTTTAAACATTTTAGACATGACAAAATTACAAGTCGCAATTGATTTACTTACTACGGAAGCAGCATTAGAACTGGCACATAAAGTAGCACCTTACGTAGACATTATAGAATTAGGCACACCGCTAATTAAATCGGAAGGCCTTAAAGTGGTAACAGCAATGAAAACAGCTTTCCCTGACAAATTAATTTTTGCAGATATGAAAATTGCAGATACCGGTTCCCTGGAGGCAGAGATAGCATTTAAGGCTGGTGCAGATCTAGTAACCGTTATGGGTGCTGTAGATGATGAAACCATAAAAGGTGCTGTAGAAGCTGCAAAAAAATACGGCAAAAAGGTAGTAGTTGATACTATTGGAGTTAAAGACAGGGTACAAAGAGCCAAAGAGGTAACTGCATTTGGAGTTGCTTTTGTTGAGTTGCACGCTGGTCTTGACGAGCAGACATTAGCAGGATACTCTGTACAAACACTTATTAGTGAAGGTAGATTGGCAAAAGTTCCCTTCTCTATAGCAGGTGGTGTAACCCTTAGTACAATAAAAGATGTTGTAGCTGCTGGTGCAGATGTAGCTGTCGTAGGTGGTGCCATTTATGGTGCTGAAGATCCCGCTGCTGCTGCAAAAGCGTTAAAAGATGCTATAAGTAGTGTTACTGTAGCGTAATTGATTAATTTTGGCTGGACTTTATATATGTATATAGGGTCCAGCCTTTTTTTTGCAATAATAAATTTAGATACTAATTATGAACACATTTGATTTTGGTATAATCGGCTTGGGTGTAATGGGTCGTAACCTGCTCTTGAATATGGCCGACCAGGAATTTGCTGTGGCAGGCTTAGACTTAGATGAGGAAAAAGTTTTTTCACTCACACACGAAGCGAATCCACAACACCGAATTAAGGCCACTATAGATGTGAAAGAGTTTGTGGGACTGATAAAGCAGCCACGGGCAATTATGTTACTTGTGCCTGCAGGAAAGCCTGTAGACACTGCTATTGAAAGCCTACTACCCTACTTGGATAAAGGCGACATTCTTATCGATGGTGGAAATACATACTTTACCGATACCGACCGCAGATTTACAGAATTATCCGCCAAAGGGATCCACTTCTTTGGGATGGGTATCTCCGGGGGGGAAAAAGGAGCACGATTTGGTCCGAGCCTTATGCCCGGTGGTAATAAAGAAGCCTATGAAAGGCTGCGCCCTATTTTTGAATCCATAGCAGCAAAAGTTGACGGGGAACCTTGTGTGGAATATTTAGGCAACGGATCCGCGGGTAACTACGTTAAAATGGCCCATAACGGAATTGAATATGGTATTATGCAGCTTATTTCAGAGGTGTACGACCTTATGAAACGAGGGTACAACTTAGACGATAATACGATTCAAAAAGTATTTGAAGACTGGAATGATACCGAACTTCAATCCTACCTGATTGAAATAACAGGACAAATTTTAAAAAAAACAGATACCGACGGCCAGAAGTTAATAAATGTAGTATCCGACTGGGCTAAATCTAAAGGGACAGGAAAATGGACTTCTCAAAATGCAATGGATATAGAAGTACCACTCCCTACTATAGACGCAGCAGTTGCAATGCGTGATATGTCCAAAAACAAACCGGAAAGAATTGAGGCTTCCACGAAATTGATTTGGAATGATGAACAAATTGACACTGACTTGCCTTCGGCTATAGAAGCACTTAAAGAAGCTTTGCATTTTAGCATATTAGTTACTTATGCCCAAGGATTGGCATTGTTAACTAAAGCTTCAGAAGAGTATGATTATGACCTGAACCTTGAGACAATAGCTAAGATTTGGCGCGGTGGATGTATTATTCGTTCTGTAGCCCTTGAAGATTTCAGACAGGCTTATGCCAAGAATCCAGAACTGAAAAACATACTGCTCGATGATAGCATAGCCAAGACGTTAAACGAGAATCAATCCAGTTTAAGAACTACGGTGCAATTTGCAGTTCAAAAAGGAATACCCATTGCAGGTTTAATGAACTCCCTGGCGTATTTTGATGCTTACCGATCAGAGAACCTTCCTACCAGCCTTATACAGGCGCAACGCGACTACTTCGGGGCACATACTTATGAGCGTATTGATACTAAAGGTATATTCCACACAGAGTGGAATGACTAAATTTTAAATCGAACAAAATGAATAATCCCGATACTGTGAAGCCAACCATCATTCTTGTTTTTGGGGCAACAGGTGACTTAGCAAAAAGAAAGCTTTTCCCTGCCTTTTATAATCTTTACCTTGATGGTCGCATGCCAGAAAAGTTTGAGATCATTGCGCTAGGAAGGGCAAAAAGCAGCGATGCGACATACCGAAGCCATGTGCGCGATAACCTTACCGCATTTTCCAGAAATAAAATACCCTCCGAAGAAGCCTACCAGAAATTCGCTTCCCATATCAGCTATTTGCAAAATGATATAGACCAGGAAGAATCATATCAGCTGATGAAACAGAAGTTGGACGCCATAGATTTGTCTTTTGGTGAACGTGCCAACAGACTTTTTTACCTGTCAATAGCACCCTCTTTCATTGAAACGATCTCCAACAATATTAAGAAATTAGACCTTGCAGCCCATCCGGAACAGGATCGTATTATTATCGAAAAACCTTTTGGTTACGATAAAAGTTCTGCAGAGTTGCTAAATAAGCTATTGTCAAAAACCTTTAAAGAGGAACAGATATATCGCATAGATCACTATCTGGGAAAAGAAACTGTACAAAATATCCTGGCTTTCCGCTTTGGAAATTCTATGTTTGAGCCACTCTGGAACCGTAACTTCATTGATTCTGTACAGATTACTGTTGCGGAAGAAGTTGGTGTTGAAGACCGTGGTGAGTTTTATGAAGGCGCCGGAGCACTAAGGGATATGATACAAAACCACCTGATGCAAATTTTAACTATGGTAGCGATGGAAGCCCCGACATCATTACAGGCAGATGAGATCAGAAACCGTAAAGCTGACGTTTTAAAAGCGATACGCCGCATAACAACGGAAGAAGTAAAGCATTACACTGTCAGGGGTCAGTACGATAAGGGATCGATAAAAGGGAAACCAATACCCGGATATCTGGAAGAAAAGGGAGTTGATGAAAACTCTAATACAGAGACATTTGTAGCCATGAAATTTTATCTTGATAACTGGCGCTGGCAAGGTGTTCCTTTTTACGTTCGCACGGGCAAAAGAATGCAGGAAAAGCAATCCTCTATCGTCATACAATTCCAGCCGGTACCCCATTCTACCTTTTCTTTTGGAAAAGAAGGTATGATGCCGAACCGTTTAATCATAAACATTCAGCCAGCAATGGATATTAGGCTGCAGTTTATGACAAAAAAACCAGGTTTGTCACTTTCGTTGAAACCAGCAGAAATGGTTTTTGATTATTTTTCTTGCTCTACCCAATCACCTGAAGCTTACGAAACGCTATTATTGGATGCATTGCTTGGAGACCCTACTTTATTTATGCGTTCTGATCAGGTTGAAGAAGCCTGGGATGTGGTAACAACCATTCAGGAAGCCTGGGAAAACGATAAATCTTTAAGTTTAGATAAATATGAAGCCGGGAGTTGGGGGCCTGAAGCAGCGGATGAACTACTAGCCCGTCAGGGACATGCCTGGATATCAAACACGGATAACAAGGAAGAAGAACAAGAACAATAACAAGAAGAAGTAGCAGATGGTAAGTATATTTAATAATAAAGAGGAAATAGCAACTGATGCAGCCAATATATTTGTAGCTGCCGCACAAAATGCAATACAGCAACGGGGCCGCTTTGTCGTAGCCCTTACCGGCGGTTCATCGCCTGTAGCTATCTACAAACTTTTGGCAACACCCTCTTACAAAGCTAAAATAGATTGGCAAAGCGTTTTTGTTTTTTGGGGCGACGAACGCTGGGTGCCTCTTGATGAGGAACGCAGCAACGCGAAAATGGCATACGATTGTCTGCTAAGTCATGTCGATATACCAAAAAGCAACATATTTCCAATGTATAAAGAAGGAGTTTCTGCTGAGGATTATGCTTTGGAATACGAAAAATCTATTAAAAGTGTTACGGGAGAGGATGGGAAATTTGACCTTGTTTTATTAGGAATGGGCGATGATGGTCATACCGCTTCTCTTTTTCCAGGTCAGGCAGTATTGCAAGAACGCGATAAATGGGTATCGGCCTATTATCTCGAGTCTCAAAGTATGTTTCGAATAACCCTAACTGCAGCTATCATCAATAGAGCGAAGCAGATTGTGGTAGTTACTTTCGGAGAAAATAAAGCGCATGCATTAAACGAAGTTTTATACGGTGATTATAATCCCGAAAAATATCCTACGCAATTAATTAAACCTTTGGACGGAAAATTGTTGTTCTTGACCGATCAGGCCGCTACATATATAAGAGAGTAATTTGAATGTGAACAACAGGAAACTACAGCTTTAGTCAGGCTCCATTTTTGCAATTACCTTGATTGTTGAATGCTTCCATGGTGACAGAATTCAAAGCAAAAATTTTCTTTTTTTCGACTGAGCCGAACTTTACTATATTTATCTCTATCAAAATTCTGGAAGTCGACCAGTCTAAAATTGTGAACAATGTTTCCACTCGCTATAATTATGACAGCTTTAGTTCTTAAAGCGCTTAGCTTTTGCGCCAGTTCAAAATAATACTGCCTTGGTTTTGTATAATCAATACTCAGTTGAATCGCGAGAACATTGGCTGGATATTGAACGTCAAATAATTTTTGAGGAAATCCACCAAAATAATGGATCGTCCTTGGCATTTCCATGGCGGTGACCTTCGTCCCATTAGTAAACCAATGTTCCGAAATACACAAAATGGCATTAGGTTCCGGTAAGGTTTTGGTCATATTCCGAAAACCGACTACAAACTCATTTTCCTCAATGGTATTCATTGGGCTTCCGTGCCCTAAAAACAATACGGGCATTTTTTCGGTATTCGAAAAAGAACCTGATGTTTTATGTAAGTCGTTTAAAGTGTTTGTGATTCATGAAATTATTCGACAAAACTCTCATCTTTAAAACCGATCAAATATAATTTATTTTTTGCTCTCGTCATAGCGGTATACAACCATCGGATGTAGTCTCTATCAATTCCGTTGGGCAAATAAGGCTGTTCAATAAAAACGGTATTCCACTGCCCTCCTTGTGATTTATGGCAGGTAATCGCATAAGAAAATTTTACTTGCAAGCCATTAAAATATTCGTTGGCTTTTACTTTTTGAAATTGCTTGTATTTGGTTTCCCCTTCATAATCTTTCAAAACTTCCTGATACAATCTATTTGATTCTTCATAAGTCAAGGACGGCGATTCGCTTTTTATAGTGTCTAATAAAAGAACTGTTTCAAAGGGCTTTTGATCCGGATAATCGACCATTCTAATTTTTACATTGGCAAACTTAAAGCCGTACAGTTCTTTGATATTAAAAATTTCCAATACTTCAATAATATCCCCATTAGCAATAAAACCAGCTTCATCCGAATCTTTCAACCAAAAATAATTGTTCTTGACTACCATAAGGAAATCACCTGAGGAGAGTTCGCTTTCTTTGTCGAGAATTTTGGTTCTAATTTGTTCATTGTATTGATTCGCTCTTTTATTTGAACGAACAATAAAAGCAGTGTCTTCTATACTATAATTGCTGTAAGCCGAGTTGATAGCGTCCTGAATATCATAACCATCAGTCAGACGAACGATGTCTTTAAACTTTTTGACATTGAATTGGAATTCGGTGATGAAAGAGTCTTTCAGTAACTCTCGAAGTTCTGTTGCATTATACAAAATTCCAGAATCCTCTTCCTGACGCATGACTTCGTCGAGTTCTATATATTCGACTTCCTTATTATAATTCAAACTTAATGTATGCGTATCCAGTGCAGGACTGATATCTAAATTCACTGGAGGCAATTGGGCTGTATCTCCCAGCAGAATCATCTTGCAATTAGTTCCTGAATATACATATGAGATCAAATCATCGAGCAAAGAACCGTTTTCGTACAATTTAGAATCCGAGTTGGTATCCGAAATCATCGAGGCCTCATCGACTATAAATATGGTGTTTTTATGTTTGTTTTGTTGCAAGGTGAAAGAAACACCGCCACCGGAAGACTTCTTTGGGAAATATATTTTTTTATGAATCGTGAAAGCAGGTTTACTTGAATAACTAGCAATCACTTTTGCGGCACGACCTGTTGGCGCCAGCAAAACATATTTCTTATTTATGTCTAAAAGGTTATTTACAATCGTCGAAATTACGGTCGTTTTACCCGTTCCTGCATATCCTTTCAGGACAAAAATCGTGTCGTTATGAGTATCAGTTAAAAAAATAGCTATTTTTTGAAAAAAAATATCCTGTTTGTATGTGGCAACAAAAGGGAATTTATTTTTTAAAAGGCTATAAAACAAGGAGGAATTCATGTGGGTTTTGTTATTGTAAAATGAACATCAAATGTAAGGATGATAATCGAGGGAATCACATTAATTGGCTTTAGAATCAAAAAAAATTGTAAGTTTGTCATCGCATTTAACCCTCTCTGTTTTCTATAGACAGAATGGATTATAAATCAGATTATGTCTACACAAAACACAAATATTACCGAAAAGAAATATAAAAAACTCTCCATCCAGGTTTCCTTGGCCGGATTGTCTTTTTGCTGTTTTGACACACTCAATAATACGATTACTTCCTTTAACGAAGTCCATTTTGATTCTTTTCATAAAGGAATTAAAATTGAGGATTTATTTTCGAATGCTTTTCGGGATTACCCTGAATTGAGCGAAACCTATGATGATGTATTGATTATACACAATAACAATCTGTCCACATTTGTTCCTGCTCCATTATTTGATGAGAATTTCCTAGGGAGCTATTTGCAGTACAACACTAAGGTTTTTGACACTGATTTTTTTGCATACGATGAAATCAGTAATTACCAAATCAATGCTGTTTACATCCCTTATGTAAATATGAACAACTTTTTTATTGATCGATTTGGCACTTTCGATTATAAACATGCAAATAGTATTTTAGTCTCAAAGCTTTTGGATGCATCCAAAAATATTGACGATAAGAAAATGACAGTCCATTTTAGTGAAGGGCATTTTGAGATTATTGTGATCCAAAATCAGAAGCTATTATTATTCAACTCTTTTGATTATCAAACTCCCGAAGATTTCATTTATTATGTTTTGTTTACCGCAGAACAATTGAGTTTGAATCCTGAAAATTTTCCGCTAGAACTAATAGGAAATATAGACAGCGAAAGTGATTTTTTTAAAATAGCATACAAATACATTCGTAACGTTTCACTTATTGACGTTGACGATTTACGATGGAACAATTATTTTTCTGAGGCCGAAAACAGAAATCATTTTATACTTTTCAACTCATGAGAATCATTTCAGGAAAATACAAGGGAAGACGCATCTCTCCGCCAAAAGGCTTACCCGTTCGCCCTACTACCGATATGTCTAAAGAAGCATTATTCAATGTCATCAACAACCATTTCAGTTTTGAAGGTTTGAAAATTTTGGACCTGTTTGCAGGAACTGGAAACATCAGTTATGAGTTTGCCTCTAGAGGTAGCGCACCGATCACATCAGTAGATGGTGATTTTGGTTGTGTAAAATTCATCAAACAAGTGGCAACAGAATATGATTTTAATATTGCGGCAACTAAAAGTGATGTTTTTAAGTTTCTTGAAAGAAACAATGCAACTTTCGACATTATTTTTGCTGATCCACCTTACGCTCTGGATCAAAAGACTTTTGAGAAAATTGTCTTATTAATTTTCGAAAAAAACACACTTAATGACGATGGAATGATGATAATCGAACATTCTAAATACACGAAATTAGACCATATGGATAATTTTTCTTTCAAGAAAAGTTATGGTGGTTCTATTTTTAGTTTCTTCGAATTAAGTTCTGGTGAGGATGAATCAGATGCTGATCTATTTGAAGACGGCGTCGAAGAAGACTAATTATATAAAAACAGAAAAACTCTTGCAATTGCAAAAGCTTTTCTGTTTTAACATTTTTAAAAAGTAATTTATCGAATTCTACTCGAATTTTCATCAATATTTTTCTCCTTAAATTCGGGGTTTTTTATTTTTCCAAAGGAATATTTTACTGAAACGGATACTAAATTAGAATCGGTATAATAAATTCCTTTTGCAGATATAGTATTGATCGTGAAATTTTCATTAAATTTCATTTGCTTAAAAATATCATTGTAACTTATTGCACAATCAAAGTGCTTAAAAAGTGTTTTAGAAATTGCAAAATCCATTGTAAACAAAGCACTTCTTTCAAAAATGCCTTGCTGCTGTTTTGTCAGCCCCCAACCTGTTAAGGATACTTCTATTTCTTTTGGCAACTTGAACGAATGATTAGAATAACAATACAAATACGGTTTTGCCTCATTTACAACGGCTTGACTATCTTCAATCTTACTCAAAGCAAAATTTAAAGTATTGGTAACTGTCCAAAATTTGTACTTGAACGGAACCGTAAATTCTAAATTAAAGCCCGTCTCTTTTTCAAAATTCGTGTTTTTAAGAGTCAATATATTTTGAGCGGAATCATAAGAAGAACCATAATAAACTGGGTTACTAATTTTGTTGTAACTCACTTTTACAGATTTCTCTTTATATTGATAACTTAAAGCAACTTCATCCGTAATTGTTGGGTCTAGGTTGATATTATTTGACCAAACAAAATAGGGATTTATATAAGCCGAAACCTGACTCGTTGAAGAAAAATTTGGCCTTGAAATACTTTTACTATAATTTAAATTAATCGTATTTGTACTATCTATTGGGATTTCGACTGTCGCTTTTGGAAACAGATTAGTGTAATTCTTATCTATTAATAATGCTTTTTCTGATTGATACTTCCCTTTTACAATAGTATTTTCAGCTCTTAAACCAAAGGAATAATTTATTTTCTTAATGCTTCCAGAAAACTGAGAATAGACGGCACTATTTTTTTCTTTATAATTATAATCTGAATTTATTATAGAGATGGGACTCTCATTTTGTACAAAAAAATTGGTATTAGAATTTGCCCGCAGGTAAAGTGCTCCGAATTCCAACTTCGTTTTGTTTTTAAACTCTTTTTCAAAATCAAACCTTCCTGAGAAAACAGCAATATATATTTTTTGATTTCTATTTTGTGATAGTTCAAAACCAGTATTATTGTAATTATTAGAAATTACACTTGCAATTTCCTGATTAAACTTGGAATATTGAAAACCCGAAAATAAAATACCATCAATACTTTTTATTTTATGGTTATAATTTAAAAATCCGTTAGAAAAGCTTCTTTTTTCGTCATTAGCATTAAAAGTATTGACTTCATTAATTGTACTTTGTTGCTGATTATAGGTCTGTGTCTTAATATCAAAAATATCTTTTTGGCTTGTTCTGCTAAAATTTAAAGAAAAATAATCCTCTTCATTTATTTTATAGAAAGCCCCGCCTCCAAAAATAAATTGTGGTCTTTTTGTAACTGCTTTAACCAAATAATTTAAAATAATATCGTTAGAAGGAATCGTAAAGTTATTCCCGTTACTTTCCCAGATTTTAACTTGATTGTAGTCAAAATTTGCTTTAAACTCAAATTTATTTTTCTTTAAAGTAGAATTAATTCCTAAATAGTTGTTGAAATACTTTTTAAAAGATGCTATCTCAGATAAAGTAGTTTCAAAACCTTCTTTTTTACTTAACTTTCTTGCAATCAATATAACTACTCTTCCTGAAGCCTCATATTTTGAAGATGGATTATTGATAATTTCAATGCTTTTAATAGCATCAACAGCTAAAGAATTCAAATCATTTATTCCTACTTTTTGATTATCAATATAGATCAAAGGATTCCCTTTTCCTATAACAGTAATACTTTCTTTATCAGTACTTACCTGAATATTTGGCATTTTTGCTAATAGACCTAAAGTACTTGGTGTTGAATTATAAATTGAATTCGCAACATCAACTTTGATATTTCCATTTTTATTGGTAAAAATTTTATTTTGGCTACTAACCATTACTTCTTTTAATTTAGTAGAAATACTGTCCTTTGGAGTTTCCTTTTGTCCGTAACCAAATGCTGTTATAAAAAGACAAATTGTAATAATGCTATTCTTCATTTAAAATTGTAATTATATTTAAACCATTACAAAAATGCTTCTAAATACTAACAAGCTAAGTTAATCGAAGGTTAATGCGAGGTTAAAGCCTAGATTAAATAATTAAATACTTATTTTTGGATGGTATATTTCAACAAATGAAACAAAGAATCAATTTATTAATCACCTTTTCAATTATAGCGCTAATTGTGTTGTGTGTTGTTCAATTTTTTTTGGTGAAAATCACCTATAATTACAAAGTAGCACAGTTTCATGCGGAAATCAAAGAGGAAATTGCCTCTATCACAAATGATTACAGTGATATTGATTCGACTATTGTCCATAAGAAAGATTTACTTTATAAACAACTAGCTCAGCGCTACCTACAAAACAAAAAAAGAAAATCCGACCTTACATATGCATTGTTACACAACGAATATAGAGATGTGCTAACACGAAAATTACAACTAAAATTAGAAAGAGAAATACCGGATATCACAATTAACTTTGCAGTTGTACTGAACAAATTTATCCTTTATAAAAGTGCTCAAAAAGCAGATACGCTTTTTTCCGAAAAGTCATTTATTAAAAATAAATTATATGGTAATTTAATCTCTTTGGACAATGCCTTTCTAGTTCGGAATTATGCCGGAACAACTAGTGGTTCTTTACAAATGCAGGATTATAAGTTGCTTACTGAAGATTCAATGTATGTTTCTGTAATAGAATGGGAAACCATAATTCTAAAAAGAATGAGAATGGTTTTAATCTTATCCTTGTTTTCTATTATAACATTAATAACTCTTTTTGTAATTGCCATTAAAGCATTAATCAAACAAAAAAAGGTAAATGATGTCAAAACTGATTTTATAAATAACATCACCCATGAGCTCAAAACACCGTTGACAACTTTGGGAATTTCTACTAAGATATTGGAGCGAAAAGAGATTCGGGATAATGAAGTCCAATTCAACATGATCCTCCATACGATTTCACGTCAAAATAATCGTTTGCAAAACTTAATCGACCAGGTAATGTCAAGTTCATTAGGTGAATTTGAACTACAAAAAGAAAAAATTGATTTGGAAACTTTTTTGAATACAATTATAGTAGATTTCAAAATTGCAAATCCTGAAATTAATATTACATCAGACATCAATGCCGCAAAAACCACTTTATTGTTAGACCAATTCCATTTAACAACTGCCATTCAAAACGTGCTTGAAAATGCCGTGAAATATGGTAGCACCGTTATTAATATAAAAACAGAATTAATCCAAAATCAATTTAACATTAGTATTAAAGACAATGGAATTGGAATTTCTAAGAATAAACACTCCTTACTTTTTGATAAGTTTTACAGAGTGGAGAAAGGCAATTTACATAATACAAAAGGACTGGGATTAGGACTTTATTATGTAAATCAAATTATAAAAGCACACCAAGGATCAATTGCTGTTATAAGTGATTTAGGAAAAGGATCTGTATTTACCATTATGTTTAAAGTCTAACTATTCACAATTGAAAAAAATACTTTTAGTCGAAGATGATTATGATTTTGCTAGTGTTCTAAAACAATATTTAGGATTGTATGAATATGATGTGACTTGGGTGCAAAACGGAGAAGAAGCATTGGCTATTTTTGAATCAGTGTCTTTTGATATTTGTATTTTTGATGTTATGATGCCAAAGATGGATGGTTTTACTCTTGCAGAAAAAATAATCAAAATCAATCCAGAAATTCCTTTTGTTTTTCTAACGGCAAGAAAACTAAAAGAGGACAAAATCATCGGATTAAAGCTAGGTGCCGATGATTATATTGCAAAACCATTCGAAGCCGAAGAACTTATCTTACGCCTGAATAACATATTGAAAAGAAGCCTACAAAAATATACTGTTTTTTCTAAAGTTGATGAATTACAAATTAGCTCTTATTTATTCGATACGAAACGCCTAACTTTAAAAAATAATACCAAAACACAACAACTCACAGAGAAAGAAGCTGCCCTTATTCATTTTTTTTATATTCACAAAAACCAAATGATAAAAAGAGAACAAATACTTAAAGCGATTTGGGAAAATGATGATTTCTTTTCTGGAAGAAGTATGGATGTTTATATCAGTAAAATCAGAAAATATTTTAATGATGACAATCGAATCAGTATTGAAAGCGTCCGGAATATTGGTTTAGAATTCAAGCTAAGAGATTAAACAGCATCATTTATCTTGTCCAATTTATCCAACACCATTTTATAAGTAGGTAATTCCATTTCATATTTCAGTCCTTCATTCACAACAAATTCAGTCAAAGAAGCCAATTCAAATTTTCTACCAGCCAATACATCGCGATGCATCGAAGAAGTTGCCTCTTTTGGTGTTTTTTCTAACTTATGAATCGTTTGCATAACAATATCATTGGGTAAATGCAATCCCTTTATGGCGGCTAACATGGTAATCTCATTAAGAAGTTCAACGTATACTGCTCTACTGGAACTACTATTTATGATCTCACCTATATTTTGATTTAAGTAGGATGTGGCTGAAGCCAAAGCAGAAATGAAAATGAATTTCTCCCAAACTGTTTGCTCTATAGTATCAACTAGGTAACTCTCTATTGCTGCGTCTTTAAAAATTGTTTGTAATGCTTTAAGCCTTCCAATGGGCGCTGTATCAGATCCAAAATATAATTTTTCATAAGGCCCCATTTTTCTTATGAATCCTGGAGATTCGATCATGGAAACGATATACACGCAGCCCTGTAAAACTTCATTATCAGGATAGAGGGTACTTATTCTTTCGGGTGCATCGACACCATTATATAAAGGTAGGATTATTGTGTTTTTAGTAATGCATTTTTCTAACGAAAGAAGACTTTCTTCTATATCATACGTTTTTGTCGCGCAAATAAGAAAATCGAGTTTTCCGATTGTTATAGGATCATTAGAGACAATACTTGGAAAAGCAATTATTTCATTTTCGTCAGTTATTATCTTTAATCCTGAAGCTGCAATTGCTTTTTGGGTTTCACCGCGAGCAATAAATACAATTTCGAATTGATCTGATTCAGCATAGGCTTTAGCCAATAGTCCGCCAAAATAACCACCTACTCCACCCATTCCTAAAACTCCAATTCTTGTTTTCATAACTACTATTTGCAATAAAAATTAAACCATTAAGAAATTTAGAAAATCAAGCCTACTGACTTAATGAAACTTAATTTCTTAATGGTTCCCTTTTAGATTTCACAATCTTTTATTTATTAATTCTTAGAATATAAAAAAAACAGACCTATAAGCCGGATTCTGTATCCCGATAAATCGGGACCCTTATCATTTATCTAGGCTTATAATTACTCATAAGCTCAAGCTATCTACCCTTCAACAACGGACGAGAAGCCCTTAAATGCTGATATACTTGATATTTCACCGCATAGAGTTTACCTGGTTTCACTACAGCATTACCTGTACATACTTTCTGTTGCACTTGTCCTAATCTCGCCTTTGCAGACAAAACCGACGGGGGTTACCCGCTATGCTTCTCTAAGGTGTCCGGACTTTCCTCTTTATTCCGAACTTGATTCGGAACCTTATGAAATTTAAACTAAAAATCAATAGGTACTGAAACGAGTTCAGTATAAAGCGATAAGGCGGTCTGTGTCGCGAAATTACAACAATTTTAACTCGATGTCAAATAATAAATTTTAGTTTAACAGCTATTTTATAAACTCTTAATTTTAAATTGATTATCTTTAAGAGTAACTTAAAATCGCTTTATATGAAACCTATATATCATTATTCAACCGTCTCTGAAGCCCTCGATGAGCTAAAGGAATTAGGGTTTACTTACGATTATAATATTTATCAGGAGGACATTATTAAAAAACCCGCTGAACATCAAGTAAGACATGTTTACAGATATGAAGGAAATTCTGATCCTGGTGATTCAGCTATAGTATATGGTATTACGTCTTCCTCTGGTAAAAGAGGCGTTTTTGTTGCCGGTTTTTCAGCTAAAACGGGTAATGAGGCAGCAATTGTATTGTCTAAGTTATGTATTGAAAATAATAGCAATCAATGCAGCACTTAATCTAATTTCTTTTATAAAATAACTTCGAAATAAAACATAAAAATCATGACTCAAACGTATCACTATGCCACTGTTTCCAAAGCCTTAGACGAGTTAAATGAAAATGGCTTCAACTATGACTTTAATCTTCATGAAGAGGATATTGCAAAAAACCCGCAAAAATATCAGATCAAACATATCTATCGTTATGAAGGCGATACAGATCCTGGGGATGAATCCGTAGTTTATGGTATCCAATCAACGTCCGGAAAAAAAGGAGTCTTTGTCGCGGGATTTTCTGCAAACTCAATTACTGATGCTGCTCAGGCGCTGATAAATATTAGCATAAAAAACAGAATAAAATAAAAAAGTTATCTTGAATTTTTGATCTTTAAAAACATTAAAAAAAATATGGAACATACTTATCATTACGCCACTGTCTCAAAGGCCTTAGAAGAATTAAAAGAAAATGGATTTACTTATGATTTTAACCTTCATGAAGAGGATATTGTTAAAAACCCCAACCATTACCAAATTGTACACATCTATCGTTATGAAGGAAATTCAAATCCAGATGACGAAGCAATAGTCTACGGAATAACTACAAAATCTGGTGAAAATGGTGTTTTTGTTACTGGTTTCGCAGCAAATTCAGTTAGTGATGCCGCACAAGTATTAATTAAACTAACCATTGACGGCAGAAAATAGTAATATTGTCAATTTTTACTTCGCAAAATTTAAGAATACTGCGTTTTTATAATCGTTAACCTGCGAAACACAAATGAAAATTCATCTATAATTCGACATATGAGTTTCACAGGTTTAACTAATTTATGAATAAAAACAGCATAGAAACTTTGAGAATAAACACTCAAATTTATTTTCAACAATTTTGAGTAATATTGATTATCTACTTAGAATTCAAACTTTTAGTTCAATAAAATAAAACTAGTTAAACACTGCTAAAAAGCCTAAATTATTAACTGCATCAAGTCTCTCTGTCTTTTAAAAGTTGAAGAGAAAATTTCTTTTACCAATAATTTTAGAATTAAACAATTTATCATTTTCATAATATAATGGCAATGACTATATTTGCTTTCGAATAAAAATTCTATGGAACAATTCATTGTATCGGCTCGTAAGTATCGTCCTCAAACATTTAATGATGTAGTGGGACAAAAAGCCATTACCAATACTTTGCTGAACGCCATAGAAAGCAATCACCTTGCCTCTGCCCTATTATTTACGGGACCTAGAGGAGTTGGGAAAACCACTTGTGCTCGTATTTTAGCCAGAAAAATCAATCAACCGGGTTACGATGACCCTACCGAAGATTTTGCTTTTAATGTATTCGAATTAGATGCTGCCTCTAACAATTCAGTTGATGATATCAGAAACTTGATTGATCAGGTTCGTATTCCGCCACAAACTGGAAAATATAAAGTTTATATTATTGATGAGGTACATATGTTATCTTCAGCGGCATTTAATGCTTTTCTAAAAACATTAGAAGAACCGCCAAAGCATGCCATTTTTATATTGGCAACTACCGAAAAACATAAGATTATCCCAACCATTTTATCGCGTTGCCAGATCTTTGATTTCAAAAGAATCACAGTTAAAGATGCTAAAGAACATCTAGCTGAAGTTGCAACAAGCCAGGGAATCGTTTTTGAAGATGACGCCTTACATATTATTGCACAAAAAGCAGATGGTGCCATGCGTGATGCTTTATCTATTTTTGACAGAGTCGTTTCTTATTGTGGAACTAACTTAACTCGTCAAGCTGTTACCGAAAACTTAAACGTACTCGATTACGAGACCTACATCACGGTTACAGATTTAATTCTTGAAAATAAAATTCCTGAATTACTAATGGCTTTTAACGACATTCTTTCTAAAGGTTTTGATGCGCATCATTTTGTGTCTGGATTAGCCTCCCATTTTAGAGATTTACTAGTTAGCAAAACACCTTCAACTCTATCCTTATTAGAAGTAGGTGAACAAGCTCAAAAAATGTACGGATTACAAGCCCAAAAATGCACCCAAGATTTTCTATTGAAAGGAATTGCTATTGCAAATGATTGTGATTTAAAATACAAGTTGAGTCAAAATCAGCGATTGCTCGTTGAACTTTGCCTAATGCAACTTGCCTCTATCACTTTTGATGGAGAAAAAAAAAAGTTGAGTCCTTTATAATTCCCCCTACCTATTTTAGAAAAACGGATTATTCCATAGCTGATCAAACAAAAGCTACAGAAGCAAAACCTGCTCCATTACAATCCCTTGTAAAACCGCAGGAAATTGTAGTAGAAAAAACACAGGAAATCACTGCTCCTGCCACTCCTGTAAAAACGGAACCATCATCAAGCGGACCTAGTATTTCTGCCTTTTCATTATCTAGTATCCGTGCCAAAAGAGCATTGGAAGAGAGTAATAAATCATATGTAAAAGAAGTTGTCGATTTACCTACCGAAGCCTTTTCTGAAACAGAAATGTTAGTCCAATGGACTAAATACGCGAAACGTTTAGGTGACAAAGGATTTAAAATTATGGAATCATTGTTACTTATAAACGATCCCGTTTTGAATGGATTTGCTATTTCACTTGAATTGCCTAACGAAGGTTCAAAATTAGATTTTGAAAAAGAACTTAATGGGTTGCTAGGACATTTAAAAGGACATTTACACAATCATGATATTACCATTGAAGTTATTGTAAATGAAAGTTTCGAAAATAAAAAGAATTTTAATGATCAAGACCGATACAATAGGTTACATGAAATAAATCCTAGTATTGAACTGTTAAGAACCACATTTGGATTAGACTTAGATGCATAAAAAATATCCGTTAATACCCCAAATTATTAATTTATATTTTATCTAAATTTATTTTTTTTTCTATTTTCTTATCTCGAATTAACCAAATCATTAGTACCAAAACGTAAATAACAACTGAAATCAATACGCTGTAAAAAGAACAAAATATAATATAAAGCTAAGTTTTCCTTTAGCGTCCTTCCCCACCGCAGTTGCAATCCGTGACTCTTTACCCTCATTTGCAATAATAGCGTTTTGCAGAATCCAAAAAGACATGGAACATAAAAATAATATTATTCCATAAAAAGTAAGTGTTGTTTTAGCAAAATAATGGACTCCCATCCCTTTTGGAGAAATAGGAATTAATGACAACCAAAATAAGAAGTGTAAATTAGCCCAAAGTATTTGCGCATTAACTTTAGAAATACTTTGCATTAAATGGCAGTGTTTTTCCAATAAATTCCAACAGAGACAAAGCTCAATATATAACTAAAAAAAGCAGGAAAAAGTGATATCAAATCAGTAAACTCAGTTCCAAGCTGACCATCAATTTCCAATATCATAATGGTAATTATGATTGCGAGTACACCATTGCTGAACATCTCCAATCGATATTTGTCCATCAGGTATATTTATATAAAGATAATCCCAATTAAAACATTAATTAGTTAACAATAAGCTATTTAACTCTTAACTCACACCCACAACTTAAATTTATATTTTACCAAAATACATAGCCTTGACAATTCCATCTGATAATCCAATTTTAGGAACATAGATTTGTCGCGCGCCACTCCATTTCATTGCATTTAAATAAATTCTAGTAGCAGGAATAATAACATCTGCGCGATCCGGATTTAATCCCAACTCCGAAATTCTTTGCTCGTATGTTAATGAATTCAAAAAAGCATATTGTGAAGTCATATAAATATACGACAAAGGCTTTTCTTGGATTTTACCTGACATTTTAAATAGCTTATTGATATTACCTCCAGAACCTATCAAGGTAACTTCCTCATAATCGACGGTATTGGTTTTAATCCATTTTTCTATTTCATCCCATACTACATCGCAAACCATATTATTTAATAAACGTACAGTTCCCGCTTTAAACGATTTGGACACAACTATTTTACCATTCGAAAAAAGTGTAAATTCGGTACTACCACCACCAACATCCACAAAAAGATAGGTTTGATCTGTTTTTAGCAAGTGGTGCAAATCCGTTGAAGCGATGATTGCCGCTTCCATTTTCCCGTCAATGATTTCTATATTAATATCTGCTTTTTCCCTTATAAGGTCTGCAACTTCTTTTCCGTTATATGCTTCTCTCATTGCAGAGGTTGCAAATGCCTTATACGCCTGTACTTTATGCACTTTCATCAACAGATTGAATGCTGTCATCGCGTCGCACATTCGATCTATATTTTCTTCGGATATTTCACCGACAGTAAAGGCATCCTGTCCTAAACGAATAGGCACACGAACCAAGGAACTTTTATTAAATTGAGGTTCTTTACCCTCTTGTTCAACAATATTTACAATTAATAATCGCATGGCATTAGATCCAATATCGATTGCAGCGTATTTTTTTATATTAATCATTCTTAATTATGATTTTGAGTTTACTTTTTTGCTAAAATTAGCTGAAAATAAAATTTATGTTTTTAAAAAGTTTCTGCCAATAATTCGACTTTCTTTTGATAATATTTATAGGTTTCTATTTGAGCTCTAAATACAGGATCACTATTTCTCTCGCGATACTTATTATCCAATAAAGCAGAATGAATACGTGCTTTTACATTTCCTTTCCAGCCTAAATCAAAATTATCAATTAATTCTTTTTTGATCTCTTGATCGTAGATAGGACAAGTCACTTCTACCCTTCCATCGAGATTACGATTCATAAAATCAGCCGAAGAAATAAAAACTTCGGTTTGCCCAGCATTTCCAAAAATATATATTCTAGAATGTTCTAAATAATTATCAACAATACTAATGGCTTCAATATTTGCACTCATTCCCTTAACACCAGGAATAAGAGAACAAATTCCTCTTACTTCGAGTTGTATTTTCACTCCAGCATTGCTGGCTTCATACAACTTGTCGATCATTCCAAAATCAGACAAACTATTCATTTTTAGTTTTATGTATGTTTTTCTACCCGCTAATGCATGAAGAATTTCTCTATCAATTAATTTATAGAATCGAACTCGGGTATAATGTGGCGAAACAATTAGGTGTTTATAACGGTACAACCTATAATTAATATTAAAGAAGTCAAATATTTTATTAATGTCTTTTAGGATCTGTTGATGACTTGTAAATAGTGTGACATCAGTATAGACTTTTGCGGTGGCTTCATTAAAGTTTCCTGTTGATATAAAGCCATACCTTTTTACTTTTCCACTTTCATTTCGTTCAATAACACATATTTTAGTATGAACCTTTAGTCCCTTTACCCCAAAAATAAGTTCGATGCCCTCAATTTGCATTTGTTCTGCATACGATATATTTGATGCTTCATCAAATCGTGCCTGTAATTCAATCTGAACTATAACTTTTTTACCATTCTTCGCCGCATTTATAAGAGAACTTATGATTTGGGAGTTTTTAGCTAAGCGGTATAATGTTATTTTAATCGTAGTCACTTTAGGATCTAAAGCCGCTTCACGAAGAAATTTAGTGAGATAAGAAAAGGATTGGTATGGTGCATTTAGAAGATAATCCTTTTCACTGATTTTTTGCAATATACTTCCTTCCAAACTTAATCCAGGAATGGGCAACGGATCATTTTTTGCATACAATAAATCGAATCGTCCCAAATTTGGAAAATCCATATAATCTCTTCTGTTATGATATCTCCCGCCAGGTATTATACTGTCTGTCGAATGAATTTTCATCTTATCTAAGAAGAACCTTAAAGTATCTTTATCAATTAATTGATCGTATATAAAACGAACAGGTTCCCCTATTATTCGGTCTTTTACACTTGTCGAAATTTTCTCAAGCATACTCTTGCTCAAATCACTATCAATATCCAATTGAGCATCGCGGCTAATCTTTATCATATGAGCGGAAACACTCTGATAATCAAAAATATTAAATATACTTTTTAAATTGTGTCTAATTACATCATCAATAAGAATCACATATTGTCTTTCATCGTTTGAAGGCAATACTACAAATCGATTCATTGTCTTTGGAATTTCAATAATGGCATATCGAACTTCTGAGTTCTTTTTCATTACTAATTTAATGGCCAAATACCCCATATTATCTCTCAATAATGGAAATTCAGACAAATCATTCAAAATAATCGTCACTAATTCAGGACTTAATTTTTGTATGAAAAAATCTTTTAAATAAATTTCTTGCTCTTCTGAAATTTCATTCTCATTTATGATAAAAATATCTTCCGCTTCTAGTTCTGTTTCAATTTTTTTTAGAATTAGAAGACTTTCGGTTTGATCTTCAATTACAATCTCCGTTATATCTTTTACCAATTGTTGAGATGAAATACCTCCAAGAATTTTCTCTCCAGACTTCCCCGACAAACTTAATCTTCTTATGGCAGCAAAACGAACTCTGAAAAACTCATCTAAATTATTTGAAAAAATCCCTAAAAAACGTAATCTATCTAAAAGTGGTACTGATTCATCTGCTGCTTCTTGGAGTACTCTGGCATTAAATGCTAACCAACTTTTTTCTCTATCTATGTATTTTCTTTCTAGCACTATATTTATTTTAAATCCTTTGGAACTATTATTTTTTTTGTCTTCCCCTTATTAATTTCTGCCCAATACTCTGTGTCAAATTCTAAAGCTACAAATCCGCTAGTGGGTACATTACTAATCGAAATGTCCCCAAATTTATTAACAAAATTTGTAATTGCTGCATTATGCCCAAAAAGAATAATACTATCAAAGGTATTCTCGCAAGACTTTATTGTTTTTTCCAACTGCTTTTCATCAAAAGTATAAAGAGCTTCTTTATAATCAATAGATTCAATAGGATATAAAATGTTTTGAGCAAAAATTAGCGCGGTATCAGACGCCCTCTTAGCAATGCTGCTCCATATCACATAAGTCTTAGGAATAAAATCCAAGATACTTAAAGAAACTAAATGAGCATCTTTCATTCCTCTTTGATCTAATGGTCTATCAATATCTCGTAGCGGCACATCCCAATTTGACTTTGCGTGTCTTATTAATATTAGATTTTTCATATTTAGGTGTTTTCTTATGATCTACAATAAATACTAATCGAACTAGAAAGATACAATATATATTATTATCTTAGGTTTGTTTTTACCTGAAATCACATAAAAACTCTGCATATATCCCTTAAAACACAGACCTTCAATATACTTATAAACCATAATTAAAAAAAACAACTAAGTAGTTTAAATAAAGCAGCAATCTTTCACTTAAAGTAATTTATCGTTATGCCCCAATATAAAATTAGTTGACTAAAACAATATAATTCTTATTAATAATAAAGTTTTATTTCTGCTATGATAGTCAGTTATTAAAACTTATAAATAATACTATTCCTTATACAAGTTTAAAATAAAAATATTAACGAAAGGCTACTTTTTACTTTATGCTAATTACTCCTAGTTAAAAATAAAATTCAAACTAAAAAGGAGAAAAACTGAGCAATTATAGTTTACGACAAGAGATTGTTTTCTGTCAAAAATATTTCAATTTCAAGAATCTAAAAAAAGAATTTTCTCTTCTCTTTTCAAAGAAAAAACAATAGGTAGTTTTCATAAAATTGATATATAAAATAGAGTACAGCATTAAAAAGACAAGCTTTTAAATTAGATTTAATGCCTGTTATTTTTAAAAATGAGATAATTTAATATCAGATATTGTGGCGAAAACCGTCTTTTAACGATTATTTAAGTTATTCAAAGAAAAATTGTGAAAACGTTAATATTTAATTTTAAATTTGGTATCTGATAATATTTTTATTACGTGCAATAGTTTCTAGCCCGAAATCTACTGTTCATTTTGAAAGCATAAAAACCTACTATTATGATAGAAAAAATTACTTCAAGTAAAATTATCGAACTTAATAACGACAAACTTTTTTTAATAAAAAGAAAAAAATTTTTTATTAAAAACACTTCAGTGATGACGTTTGTTATATCATTATATAACGATTTTTCCTGTTTTACAAAAACTCCTATTTTTCGTGTCACTACTGTTTCATCAAACAACTTTTTAATAGTCTATAAAATGGATTTTATTAAAAGGTTACTCTATTTTAGAAATTATAATTATGTTTCACCAATGCTAATAGAATGAAAGCATATTAATAACAACTCCGCACACGGACAGAAACAATAGATTAATCTTTACAGATAAAATAAATAAGATTTTCAAAACATGAAAAACAATAACCATAATTCTTGTGATAAAAATAAAAAAAACACTACTAAAATAGTATTTTTTTTATTAGCCTTAATGGTTTCATTTAGTTCGTATTCGCAATACTATAATCAACATTACGTTGCACCAGCTCCATGGAGGTATTTCACCAGCGTAAATGAATTAGTTGTTGCCACCGAATCTTCTTCAACTGTTTCCGTTGCTGTAAAAAAGAGCGATGGTACCTTGATAACTACTTTATCTACTTCAAAAGGAATGCCAGCCGTTTACAGATTTGCGGGTTCACCAACAGCTTCTGGTTCAGAATATTATGCTGAAAATATTGTGATATCGGCTGCAGGTTTAAATATTACGGCTACTGCGCCAGTTTCTGTAAATCTTAGAAACATCGCCTCAGATCAAATCGACGGCGATCAAAGTTTTATCAAAGGAAATTCATCTTTAACTAGTTTTGGTAATGCTGGGATAGGCGTTAGTTTTAGAGTTGGATATTATCGAGATGGAGATGTTGGTAATTTTAGAGGTTGGGGGTATACAAGACCTTTGTATAGTGTTATGGCTATTAATAACAATACTTCTGTTAAAATAAATGGAATTCCTACTATAACTTTAAATGCGGGTGAAAGTTATTTATTTCAAGCTAATATGGGCTCTTTAGTGGAGACATCTGGACCTGCGGTAGTAAATACGGGCGCTAAAATTGATACGCCAGAAGGTTGTGGTGACGGAACTTTAGATCAAGTACCACCTGTAGCCGTTTTAGGTAAAGAATACTTTATTGTTAGAGGTCAAGGTAACACTACAGCTGAACAAACTACTGTTGTAGCGACGGAAGCAAATACGAAGTTAACAATAGCAAACTTTGCGGCAGACGGATCTTTGGTATCTACAAATACAAAAACATTAGTGGCAGCGGGTGATTTTTATACTTTCAAGCATGGAACGACAACACCATCAAATGGGAATTCTTTTTCTTCTTTAGATTCTTACTCAGCATCTAGAATTATTAGTGATAAGAATATAGGTGTTTATTCAGGTACAGCAGTTACATGTGAAGTAGACATTACATCTGTTGCTCCCGTTTCAACATGTGGTGGTTCTAGTTATGTGGAAACTTATAAATTTACAAAATACGATAATACCGACCTTCCTTATTTTGGTTACATCCTTATACAAAGCGCTACGGACGTAGTAAAAGTAAATGGTTCAGCTTTACCAGGTAGAAGACAACTAGGTACAACTGGGTGGTATTTAATTAATTTTACTAAAGAGGAAATAGGATCACCTAAAAATATAATAATAGAAGGTGCTTCAAAAATGACTGTTAGCTTGGTACAACAAGGTTATGGTTTTTCTATGTCGGCAATTTTCTCTAACTATACAAAACAACCAGATGCTCCTACCGTTGATAACGATGGTATAGGATGCACATCTACTGCAACATTATCTACAAGTTTAGGATTTGGTCCATATCAATGGTTTTTAGATGGAAATGAGATATCTGGAGCAATTTCAAATACATACACAACAACTACAACAGGAAGTTACTCTGTATCTTCAACATTATCTTGTGGAGCGTCTGTACAATCACAACCTATTTCGGTTAATATATGTA
Source organism: Flavobacterium sp. Arc2 (assembly GCF_041431385.1). Lineage (NCBI taxonomy): Bacteria > Pseudomonadati > Bacteroidota > Flavobacteriia > Flavobacteriales > Flavobacteriaceae > Flavobacterium > Flavobacterium sp. Arc2. Next base: position 133,700 of record NZ_JASMRH010000012.1, read on the forward strand.
GTGATGTATCAATAACAAAAACTGTCAATGAACCTGAACCTTGTTTGGGCTCAAATGTTATTTTTACCATAACGGCAAAAAATAACGGACCTGGTAACGCAGTAGGAGTTTCTGTGCAAGACTTACTACCTAGCGGTTATAAATATGTGTCATCAGAATATACTGTAGGTACATATGATAATACTTCGGGAGCTTGGACAATAGGTGGTTTAAATAATAACCAAAGTGTTGTTTTGAAAATTACAGCAAAAGTAAACGACACTGGAGAATACATTAATAAAGCTACGATAAGCTCATCAGCTGATTCTAACCTTACAAATAATTCAGCAAATGCAAGTACTTCACCAAAATCTATAGCTGTAGTTATTGCGAGCAATCAAACAGAATGTTCCGATGGCACAACAACTCAAACTTTAACTGCAACTGCAACAGGAGGAATTATAACTTGGTATAATTCAGCAACTGCTGGTACCATAGTAACTTCACCCACTCAAGTGGGAGTAGGTAGCTCAACTTATTATGCAGAGGCTTCTAATGGTAATTGTTCGAGTTTAATTAGAAAAGCTGTTACATTAACTATTACGCCTTCAATTATTTTATCAGAGACTCATACTAATATATCTTGTAATGGAGACTCTAATGCTTCAATTGACCTAAATGTAACAGGAGGTTCTGGCTCATACTCTTATAACTGGACAAAAAATGGAAATTCACTTTCCACTTCTGAAGATTTAACTAATTTAACAGTTGGAACCTATTCAGTAACTGTTACAGATACTAATAATTGCCAAAATACACTTTCAATAGTTATCGATGGAAGTGACACTACTCCTCCGGTGAAACCAACTTTGACTGATGTTACTGGTGAATGTACTGCGACAGCGGTTGCTCCTACTACTAAAGACAATTGTGCTGGAACAATCACAGGAACGACTACTGATCCTTTGACTTATAATACACAAGGAATTTATACAATCACATGGACGTTCAATGATGGAAACGGAAACACTACTACAGCTACTCAAAAAGTAACTGTGAAAGATGTAACGGCTCCGGTGAAACCAACTTTGGCTGATGTCTCTGGAGAATGTACTGCGACAGCGGTTGCTCCTACAACTACAGACTCTTGTGCTGGAACAATCACGGGAACGACTACTGATCCTTTGACTTATAATACACAAGGAACTTATACAATCACTTGGACGTTTAATGATGGAAACGGAAACACTACTACAGCTACTCAAAAAGTAACTGTGAAAGATGTAACGGCTCCGGTGAAACCAAC
>NZ_JASMRH010000012.1:135084-135300 GCF_041431385.1 Flavobacterium sp. Arc2
TTTGGCTGATGTCTCTGGTGAATGTACTGCGACAGCGGTTGCTCCTACTACTAAAGATTCTTGTGCTGGAACAATCACGGGAACGACTACTGATCCTTTGACTTATAATACACAAGGAATTTATACAATCAATTGGACTTTCAATGATGGAAACGGAAACACTACTATAGCTACTCAAAAAGTAACTGTGAAAGATGTAACGGCTCCGGTGAAACC
>NZ_JASMRH010000013.1:0-126798 GCF_041431385.1 Flavobacterium sp. Arc2
GGGTTCGGAAAATCGACTTTTTCTTGTTCAGATTATCTAACCTTTTTGGATAATCCCCAACTTTTGCGCTTGATCCGTTTTTCGGGGCAAAATACTGATCTCACTATGGCTTAAAAACAAAAAAGACCTTACATTGCTGTAAAGTCTTTCTGCTTTTCGATCTAGAAAATATTAGGGTTTATTTCCGTTGAGTTTATTCCAAAAAAAAAGCCTGACATTGCTGTCAGGCTTTTAAAAAGCTCCCTCTCTTGGGCTCGAACCAAGGACCCTCTGATTAACAGTCAGATGCTCTAACCAACTGAGCTAAGAAGGAAACTGTGTATTTTTATATATAAGAACTTTTTAATCTTTTTTTGTTGCTTTATAGTGATGTGCGTTTCAGTTGTAAAGCGGTGCAAAGATAGGCTATCATTTGGTTTTTGCAAATAAAAATTAAACTTTTTTTATTTTTTTTTACTTCCCTACAATTGCCTTGTAAATATCGTTTCCATTGGCAAATAATAACAGCGTTATAAGTAATACGAAACCAACCATTTGTGCGTTTTCTAGAAACTTATCGCTTGGTTTCTTACCGCTAATAATTTCGTATAATAAAAACATCACATGACCTCCATCAAGTGCAGGAATAGGTAATAAGTTCATAACACCAAGCATAATTGATAATAAAGCAGTAATTCTCCAGAACGTTTCCCAACTCCATGTACTTGGAAAAATATCAAATATGGCTTTGAAACCACCTACTTGTTTGTAAGCTCCTGTACTTGGACTGAAAATCAATTTCAGTTGTTTTCCGTATCCTACTACTTGGTTTTTTCCTTTTGTAATTCCTACTGGAATCGATTCCAAGAAACTGAATTCTTGTTTGCTTACTTTGTAGTATCCTAATTTTTCCAACGAATCAAAACTTAATCTACCAAGCTGAACGCCTAATTTTCCGTCATTGTTAACTGTAACCTGTATTTGTTTTTCTTTTTGATCACGCAATACTGTTGCAGGAATAGTCTTTCCTTTGTTGTTTTCTAATATAGTTTGTGCTTGATCAAAGTATTTTGCAGTTTGTCCGTTAAGGGTTACCACAACATCTTTTGGTTGTATTTCTTTATTGGTAGATTGATCGGTAACAGCACCAATAACAAACGGCATTCTGATATCTAATAAGGTTCCTTTTTCAAATTTAGACAATCGATCCACAAAATCAACAGGCATTTTTATGGTTTGCTGGGTTCCGTTTCTTTCAATAAGGATCTCTTTTCCCAAAATAACTTTCATATTGATGTCATTGTCGAACTTTGCGATTTTTACACCATCAACCGAAATTATTTTATCTCCTGTTTTGAAACCCGCGTTTAACATGGCTTGATTTTCAATCAATAAACCGTCTTTCAAATCTGAATTGGCAATATAAGTATCACCATAAGCAAAGGCCATCCCGATATAGATAATAAAAGCTAAAATGAAGTTTACCGTAACTCCACCTAACATAATGATTAAACGTTGCCATGCTGGCTTAGAGCGAAATTCCCAAGGTTGTGGTGGCAATGCCATTTGTTCCTTGTCCATGCTCTCATCAATCATTCCAGAAATTTTTACATAACCTCCTAACGGCAACCATCCGATTCCGTATTCAGTCTCTCCAATTTTCTTTTTTATAAGGGAATATTTAACGTCAAAAAACAAGTAGAATTTTTCGACTCTGGTTTTGAATAATTTAGCAGGAATAAAATGTCCTAATTCGTGAAGTATAATAAGTAATGATAAGCTCAATAAAAATTGAGAAAGCTTGATAAATAGATCCATTTTTAAATTTTAATTCTTTTTATGACTCACAAAAGTAAGGTTTTCTATTTGTATAATTTACAATAATTGTTCCACAAGATTTTAAAAGTTTGTTAATTAATGGAATTTAGGTTTTATGTTTCGGCGATGTCCACTAACTTTACTTTTTAGGAAAGTGTGCTAAGTACCCACAAGCTAAGAAAAATATTTTTAGAGATCTGCTTTTTAGGACCTACCCCGTTTAGGTATTGACTCTTAGCTTGTATCTTTTTTTGTAATGCTTTTGCAAAACAGATGAATGTATTTTACGGCTTGTGTTGCTTGAATCACTTCTCTAATAATTATTTTAACCTTTAATGATCTCAGATATATATGTCTTCAAAACTATTCACTTCGTTACAAATAAAAAGCATTTCGCTTAAAAACAGAATCGCAATTTCGCCAATGTGTCAATACTCTGCTGTTGATGGCTTTGCCAATGATTGGCATTTGGTGCATTTGGGTAGTCGTGCCACAGGCGGCGCAGGCTTAATAATTCAAGAAGCCACCAGTGTTTCTCCAGAAGGGCGCATCTCTCCAGAAGATTTGGGTCTTTGGAAAGACGAGCAAATAGAAAAATTAGCGCAAATCAATCGATTTATTGTGAGTCAGAATTCAGTTCCTGGAATTCAATTAGCACATGCCGGAAGAAAAGCAAGTAGTTCTTCTCCTTGGAATGGCCATAAAAAACTGGATGCTAAAGAAGGCGGATGGATAACCGTGGCGCCAAGTGCAATTCCGTTTCAAGATACAGACGCGATGCCAGCAGCTCTTGATAAGGCTGGAATTGAAAAAGTGCTTGCTGATTTTAAGGCAGCGACGATAAGATCAGTGAAAGCAGGATACCAAGTGATGGAAATTCATGCAGCGCATGGTTATTTATTGCATCAATTTCTTTCTCCTTTATCTAATCTTAGAACGGATGAATACGGAGGAAGTTTTGAAAACAGAATCCGTCTTACACTGGAAGTACTCGAAGCAGTACAATCAGAATGGCCAAAAGACTTACCCATGTTTGTGCGTATTTCAGCCACTGATTGGGCAGATGGAGGATGGAATGCAGAAGAATCTGTACAGCTTTCTACAATTTTAAAAGAAAAAGGGGTTGATTTAATTGATGTTTCATCAGGTGCATTAGTGCCTTATCAACAGATTCCTGTAGCACCTAATTACCAAGTACCGTTTGCTGAGCAAATCAAAAAAGAAAGCAGAATCTTAACGGGAGCCGTAGGTCTAATTACCAAAGCGCATCAGGCAGAAGATATTATTAGCTCTGGAAAAGCAGATTTGGTTTTGTTTGCGAGAGAATCTTTAAGAGATCCTAATCTTGCGTTGACCTTTGCTAGAGACTTAAATGAAGATATCGCTTGGCCACAACAATACGAAAGAGCTAAGAAATAGTTTTTAAGTTTTTTTTTAAAACATATAAGTCATTTAAGTTTTGAGTCTCTTTACATAGACGACTTATATGTTTAATAAACTATTAAATCTGCGCTATCTGCGTGCCATCAGCCATAGAGTAGACGTATTACATGTCTTCAATAAATTTATATGTTTAAATTACACAGATATATAAACGATAAAAAAATCCGTTTTTATCTGTAACAATCCGTGTTATCCGCGTTCCATTAGACAAACAAATAAAAAACATGCAAAAAATAAAAACCGCCTTGCTATCCTACGGTATGTCCGGAAAAGTATTCCATGCACCATTTCTAGAATTTCACCCCGGATTTGAATTGCTCGGATCTTGGGAACGAAGTAAAAAATTGATTCAACAGGATTATCCTAATGTAAAGAGCTATGCCACTTTGGAGGACGTTTTGGAATCCGATGCTGAGTTGATTATCGTCAACACTCCAGTGGGAACTCATTTTGAATATGCCAAAAAAGTACTGCTAGCGGGCAAAAATGCCGTAGTCGAAAAAGCCTTTACTACCACAGTTGCCGAAGCGCAAGAATTGGTGAATTTAGCGACTGAGAAAGGAGTGAAGCTCGCTGTTTTTCAAAATAGGAGATGGGACAGTGATCTTAAAACGGTAAGACAGATTCTTTTAGACGGTGTATTGGGAGAACTAGTTGAAGCCGAATTCCATTTTGATCGCTACAATCCGCTTTTGAGTCCGAAGCTACACAAAGAAACGGCCAATGATGGGGCCGGAATATTAAAAGACCTTGGGCCACATTTAATAGATCAGGCGTTGTATTTGTTTGGATTTCCGCAAGCTGTTTATGCCGATATTAGAATTACCAGAGAAAACTCTCTGGTTGATGATTGGATTGACATTTTGCTGTATTATCAGGAATTCCGGGTGCGTTTAAAAGCTGGCTTTTTTGTTCGGGAAGCAAATCCCGCCTATACTATTCACGGTAAAAAAGGATCTTTCTTGAAACCACGTGGCGATGTGCAGGAAGACGATTTGAAATTAGGTAAAAAACCAAATTTAGATACTTGGGGAACAGAGCCAATTGAAAAAGAAGGACTCTTGCATACTGAAATTGACGGCACAATAGTGCAAGGCAAAATTCCAACACTACAAGGGAATTATTATGATTTTTTTGACGGAGTCTACGATTCCATTGCAAACGGCAAAGAAGAACCAGTTACCGGACAAGACGGACTAAGAGTCATGCAAATCATCGAAGCGGCAATTCAAAGTAGTGCTCAGAAAAAAGCAATCTATTTATAGTTGTTAGATTCTTTTTAAAATAGTAACCATTAAGGAATTAAGAGATACACAGTGTGAATTCTTTATTCAACCTTAATTCCTTAATGGTTTATATCCCGATTTTTACCGTCTCTTGGCAGAAAATCAGTGCTTTACAAGATAGAATTCATACTTTTTATAAACAATAACGATGTAATTACAGTCCATTGTTGTTTTGATAAAATCCTCGCCTCGCTTTTTTGTATTTTTGTGCCTTTCAAATAATAAAACAGCTTGTTTTGATAGATTTAAATTTTATAGACCGGTTTAAAACCGAAGGAAAACTCAAAAAATCATACAAAAACGCGAAACTTTCTTATCTAAGAAGAATTCGTTATGCTGTTTCTGCATTTTACTTTGGGATGGGATTGTGTTTTGCAACCTGGGCCAGTAGAATTCCAGATATTAAGATGGCATTGCATTTAAGCGACGCTGATTTAGGAACTATCTTATTTGCACTTCCGGTAGGACAGTTGATGATGATGCCTTTTTCGGGGAAATTAGTCACTCGGTTTGGAAGTCACCGCATCGGAATATTTTCATTATTAATGTATGCTTTTAGTCTTAGCAACATGGGGTTAGCTACTACTTCATGGCAATTAGCATTGGGTTTATTTCTATTTGGATTATTCGGAAATATGAATAATATCGCCATCAATACGCAAGGTGTTTATACAGAGAAACTTTACAAGAAAACGATCATGGCTTCTTTTCATGGGGTGTGGAGTTTTGCAGGTTTTACCGGTGCATTGATTGGTTTAGCGATGCTTTCATTTCAGCTTTCTCCGTATCACCATTTTTTAATCGTTGGTGTTATTGTGATTACATTGATTGCGTTTAATTATAAGTTTTTGATAAAAGCTAAAAGAACTCCTATAACTGTAGAGAAGAAAAAATTATTCACAAAGCCAGACAGTGCTTTGATTTGGCTGGGAGTCATAGGTTTTGGGTGTATGGCAAGTGAAGGAATTATGTTTGACTGGAGCGGAATCTATTTTAAAGATGTAGTCAAAGCTCCTGGTCCGTTAATTATTTTGGGATATACTTCCTTTATGATTATGATGGCAAGCGGACGCTTTTTAGGCGACGGTCTGATTTTTCGCTTTGGAAGAAAAAAAGTGATACAAACCAGTGGGCTTCTAATATCTACAGGGCTTTTCACAGCCGTAGCTTTTCCATACTTAATTCCATCTACACTTGGTTTTATGCTAGTTGGACTAGGAGTTTCTACCATCGTGCCTACCTTATATAGTCTTGCAGGAAAAAATCCCACCGTTCCACCCGGAGAGGCTTTAACCATCGTTTCGAGTGTGAGTTTTCTTGGGTTTTTAATGGGGCCGCCCGTTATTGGCTACATTGCTGAACTGATGGGTTTACGATTTTCTTTCGCCTTCATTGGTGTTTTCGGAATTTTAATCGCTTTAATGGTGAGCCGAATCAAAGCCATTCAATAATTTTTTTGGAGCACTACTTTTATTACTTTCAAGAACGTATCACCTGCTCTTCGCTATATCTTTCATCTCGTTTTAAGAACGAGATAAAAGGATGCCGCTGTGATCAGGGCTATTTATTGCGCTAGGGGGTCCTAACTAAAAGGGAGTAATCGTTACAAGAACCTCTCTACTACAAAAACATTTCCCTTGTAAGAAGTGCGGCATTATCGATGTTTCGCTGGGAATACATTAAATAAATTAACTGTAAATAATATTATTTAATAAAAATTTAACAACGGTATTGAAATTTAATTATATTTATCGTGTGAAACAAAAGAATCAAATGGTTCCTTTTGTTTTTCAATACCACTTTTATCGAAGTAGTCCTTTTTGGTTTTAAACCAAATTTCCCAAAAACACTTTTTTTTTATTTCTGATGCCAAATCCTATTTTGGATTTTTGTTGTGCCCAGAAATAAATTCAATCCTATTTTATTTAAAATTGAAAGTTCCCAAATCGCTTGGCGGACCTATTGCATTTATTTTAAAAAAAGGAATTTATGAGAAAAATTGGGCTGACACTTTTCGTTGTTTTACAAATAGGATTTGCTTTTGCACAAAATAAAACGGGAATTTCAGGAACTGTTTTAGATGCCAAAACACAACAGCCCTTAGCCTATGTCGTCGTTTCAATTCAAAACACAAACGCGATGCAGCTCACAGAGACCAGCGGGAAATTTAGTTTTGACGACTTAATTCTGGGCGATCAATTGGTGCTTTTCCACAGTCAAGGCTACAAAGACGCCTTGTTTCCAGTAACAATCCATGCGGGAGAAGTACTCGATTTAGGCACGATAATGCTGGAGGAAGATGAAATTTCAGACCAGCAGCGGAGTTTAATTCGGCTTTTCGAAAATGATTTAACTGATGACAATAGTGGTTCAGAAAGTACGTCAGGATTGCTACAGTCTTCCAAAGATGCTTTTCAGCAAGCCGCCGCTTTCAATTGGGGTCAGGCGCGTTTCCGGATTCGGGGACTGGATAGTGAAAATGCAATAACCATGATCAATGGTGTTTCCATGAATAAATCCTATGACGGCAGACCACAATGGAGCAATTGGGGCGGACTAAACGACGCCACCAGAAATCAGGAATTTACCGTGGGTACCGCCCCGTCTGATTATACTTTTGGTGGCATTTTAGGAACTCAGGAAATCAATACTCGCGCTTCCATTTATAGACCAGGAACTAGAATAACTGTGTCAGGAACGAATACAAATTATAATTGGCGCATGATGGGAACCTTTGCTTCAGGAATGAGTGACAGCGGTTGGGCCTTGGTTGTTTCGGCAGGAAAACGATATGCAGAGGAAGGCTATTTTGAAGGAACTACCTATGACGCGAATTCTCTTTTCCTGAGTGTTGAGAAGAAATTAAGCGACAGTCATTCCCTGAATTTTACCGGTTTTTATACCCCAAATAGCCGAGGAAAGAATTCGCCAAATACCGCTGAGGTAACAGAACTAACCAGCGGAACCTATAATTCCTACTGGGGATATCAGGACGGAAAGAAACGAAACGCCAGAGTAAAAACCATCGAAGAACCCATCTTGATGCTCAATCATTATTTTAAGATAAACGATCACAGCAATCTTAATTCTAGCGTGATGGTTCAGTTTGGGAAAATAGGAAACAGCAATCTCGATTACCAAAATGCCAACAGTCCGGATCCAACTTATTTTAGAAAATTACCCAGTTATTACAGTTCGTTGTATGGCAAAGATGAGGGAGAATATTCAGGGGATTTTACACCAGATTATGAAAACGCGGAGAAGAGCCGAGTTCAGTTTTTAGCAAATCCTCAAATTGATTGGGATGCGCTGTATCAGGCTAATCAAAAGGCAATAATAAATTCTAATGGAAATACTACGGGCTACGAAGCGGCCAAAAGTCATTATGTTTTATACGAAGACCGCACAGACGATCAAACTATAGTCGCTTCTTCTAATTTCAATACGCAGCTTAATGAAAATTTGATTTTTAATGCGGGAGGGTCTTTCCGAAAATTAGAATCTCACAATTACCAGCTCCTTTTGGATCTTTTGGGCGGTTCCTACTTTGAGGATATTGATGGTTTTTATAGTGGAAATCAAGCACAGTCTGATTTGAATAACCCAAACAGGCAGGTTGTTGTAGGAGATGCTTATGGATACAATTATAAATATGCAGCCACTGTTTTTGATGCTTTTTCCCAGTTTAAATTTTCTTACGATAAAGTCGACTTCTATTTGGCTCAGTCTTTTTCCGCTACAAATTATCAAAGAGAGGGTTTGTATAAAAACGGAATTTATGAAACGATTTCCTTTGGCAAAAGTGAGAAAGTACCTTTTGAGAATTTCGGGTTTAAAGGAGGTGTCTTATTTAAAGTTTCAGGGAAACAGTCATTAAGTTTCAACGGCGCCCATTTGTCTAAAGCGCCCACTATTAAAAATACATTTCCTAATTCCCGATTAAACAATTCTATTGTGGACGGACTACAAAGTGAAACGATAAATAGCCTGGATGCAACCTATGTGTTGCGTTCCCCAAAGTTAAAAGCGCGACTGACGGCTTATTATTCGACAATAAAAAATGCGACTAAAACTTCCTTTTTTTATGCCGAAGGTATTTTTGACAATGGCGCCGGGTATACAAATACCAATGCTTTTGTAAGCCAAACATTAACGCAATTAGATCGTAAGAATATTGGCGGGGAATTTAGTTTTGAATACCAACTCAACAGTACGATAAAAGGGAGTTTTTCTGCAGGCTACGGTCAGTTTACCTATGATAGTAACCCTAATGTGAGTATTAATAATGATGCAGTTGCTTCCGTAGAAAATACCAAGCCGTCATTCGATTTTGGAAAAGCAATTTTAAAAAACTACAAACAAGCCGGAATGCCGCAACAGGCGTACGGACTAGGGATTGAATACCGTGATCCCAAATATTGGTGGATAGGAATTAATATTAATTATTTGGCAGACAACTATATTGATGTCTCTCCCATATCAAGAACAGATCATTTTTACACTAATCCTGCCAGCGGATTTTCTTTTCCGGAAGCTACAGAAGAGAGGGCTAGGGAATTATTGAAACAGGAAAAATTTGATCCGGTGATGTTGCTTAATCTTATAGGAGGGAAGTCATGGCGCATCAAAGGGAAATACCTGGGACTTTTTGTGAGCGTCAATAATGTACTCGACAACAACTATAAAACGGGTGGCTACGAGCAGGCAAGAAATGCTAATTTTAGACAACTTAATCAGGATGTTTCTGGTGGTACGCCCTCCTTTGGCAACAAATACTTTTATGGCTACGGAAGAACTTATTTTGTTAATCTCAACTTCAATTTTTAATTATAAAAAACCAATCTTATGAAATCTACTTTCTATAGTTTCCTTTTTTTGATGGTATTTGGCGCTATTTTTTCGGGCTGCGCAAGCGATGCGGTGGAGATACCAAAACTGAGTTGTACGCAACCTGATTTAGCCACAAATAAAACCGTAGCAGAAGTTCGAACTAACGCCGGAGCCATTGTTACACAATATACATACGACGACATCATTGAAGCCTATGTGGTTTCCAGTGATGAAAACGGTAATTTTTTCAAAACTATTTCTTTGCAGACTTTAGGAACTGCAACAACTCCTGCCATAGGATTTAGCGTTCCTGTTGATGCGACTAATACCTATGTTGATTTTAGAGTGGGGAATAAAGTGTATGTGAAACTAAAAAATCAGTACACTGATATCAATTATGGAAGCCTTCGTATTGGTAGTATTTATGTCAACTCCTATAATGAAGGTGCGGTGGGACGATTGTCGCAAAACGACTATAAAAATGTATTGCACGCTTCTTGTACCACTTTAGGAGAAGACCTTTTGGTACGACATCTTACGATTCCAGATTTAGTTTCTGATGCCAACATAAACACTTTGGTAGAATTGTCAGACGTTCAGTTTACCGAGGCAGCGCTCGGCCGACACTATTTTGAAGAAACGAAGAATATTGGTGGTGCGACTAATTGGAGTTTGATAGATAAATTTGGGAATCAGGTACTTTTTAGAACGAGTAGTTATGCTGATTTTGCCCAAAGCATGGTTCCTGGCGGAAACGGAAAGGTGAGAGGAGTTTTAACCAAATTTGGTTCTGATTATCAGTTGCTGTCCCGTTCCGAAAAAGACGTGGTTATGACCCAAACAAGAAGAGCTCCGTTTTTCTCTCAAGATTTCCAATCGGTGGTGGATAAAACCAATTTGAGTCTGCCTGGCTGGGCAAATATTGTTCAGAGTGGTACAATCTTCTGGAAGGGTACTGTGTATTCTGGGAATGGTTATGCCGAGTTTAATACCACAGGGGCCAAAGTGTTGTCAAATATCGCTTGGTTGATTTCGCCTAAAATTGATATGGATACACATACTAATGAGATACTCACTTTTAGAACAGCTCAACATCACCTCGATGTGGATTCTCCACTGAATTCGCTGGAAGTACTGGTGTCTAGTAATTTTGATGGCGTGAATGTAACTAAGGCGACGTGGACTGCACTCAAAGTAATATTACCTAAACAGGCTACACCTTGGTATCAGTTTGTGGGTTCCGGTGGAGTAGATTTATCTTCTTATAAAGGGAAAATAAACATCGCTTTCAAGTACACCGGTTCTGGGAAGAATCTGGCTTTGGACGGTGCCTTTCAAGTGGATGATGTTCAGGTTTTTGGAGATTGATGGTAACTACATAGTAGTAAAAAATATAATTTATGTAGTGTGTATTTTATATATTTGCCAACTTACTAATCAAATCAAATTATGAAATCTATTTTATTATCACTCGTTTCTTTATTATTCGTTTCTTGCTTATCAGATACAAATACAGAAGTAGAAACTCAAGCTGTTGATTATACAGTTAAAAATGAAAAAGAAATTGTGGATTATATTGCCGCAAATAAATTGACTGCTACAAGAACCGATTCAGGTTTGTATTATGTAGTTAATGAAGCAGGAACAGGTATTAAACCAACAGCTTCTTCTAATGTTACAGTAGCTTACAAAGGATATTATACCAATGGAAATGTGTTTGATAAAAGTACTGATGAAGGTATATCGTTTGGTTTGAACCAAGTTATAAAAGGATGGACAGAAGGGATTCCTTATTTTAAAGAGGGAGGTAGCGGTATTCTATTAGTTCCATCTGCTTTGGGTTATGGAAATAACGGTAGCGGACCAATTCCAGGAGGTGCTGTTATTCTTTTTGATGTTAAATTAATCAAAGTGAATTAGTTTAAGTTCATACATTATAGAAATAAAAAAAGGCTGTCTAAATTTTTAGACAGCCTTTTCTACTTTTACATAGTCACTATTATTTTATTTCAATAATGCTAACGGCATAACCTCCGCCTGGCGCACTCAATTGAGATAGTTTAGACTTGCTTGTCACAACTACTTTACGAATAACGTAGGCTTGAGGGTTTGTTTTGTAATGCGCATCTTTTGCATCGGCATAGATAGTCGCGGTGTATTTTTTTCCTTTATCTAAGAAATCAAATTTGATATTTGAAGTACGTGGTGTTTCACCATTTACATTTCCTACAAACCAGTTGTTAGTTCCTTTAGCTTTACGGGCTACAGTAATGTATTGTCCTGGTTCTGCTTCAAGGTATTTGCTTTCTGTCCAGTCGATGGCTACATCTTTAATGAACTGAAAAGCATCCAAAAAGCGATTGTAATTTTCAGGTAAATCGGCTGCCATTTGTAACGGACTGTACATAGTAACATACAAAGCCAATTGATTTGCAATTGTGCTATTTACATGCGAATGATTGTCAGGATTCAATTTGCTCAAATCCATTTCGAAAATACCTGGCGTATAATCCATTGGACCACCAATTAAACGGGTAAAAGGCAATAAAGTAACATGGTTAGGTTTAGAACCACCAAAAGACTGGTACTCTGTTCCTCTAGCCGATTCGTTCCCAATTAAGTTGGGATACGTTCTGCTTATCCCTGTAGGACGAACAGCCTCATGTGCATTTACCATAATTTTATATTCTGCTGCTTTTTCTAACGCATATTGATAATGGTTTACCACCCATTGGTTGTAATGATTTTCCCCTTGCGGCAAAATATTCCCTACATAACCACTTTTTACAGCATCATATCCATTGTCTTTCATGAATTGGTAGGCTGTGTCTAAATGGCGCTCGTAGTTGCGAACAGATCCTGAAGTCTCATGATGCATAATCATTTTTACTCCTTTAGATTTTGCATACGCTTGGATTCCTTTTACATCAAAGTCTGGATAAGGAGTTACAAAGTCAAAAACATAATCTTTAGAATGACCAAACCAATCTTCCCATCCTTCATTCCATCCTTCAACTAAAACACCACCAAAACCATTTGCAGAAGCAAAATCAATATATTTCTTGACATTTGCAGTAGTCGCTCCATGTGTACCGTTCGGTTTTGCTTTAGTGTAATCAGTTACGCCCAGTTCTACAGAAGGGTAGTCATTAGTATACGACCAAGAACTTTTACCAGTAATCATTTCCCACCAAACACCAACGTATTTAACTGGTTTAATCCAAGAGGTATCTTCAATTTTACAAGGGTCATTTAAGTTCAATGTCATTTTAGAAGCCAAAATATCTCGGGCATCATCGCTAACCATAATGGTACGCCATGGAGAGGTGTTAGGTGCTTGCATGTATCCTTTATCTCCTATCGCATCTGGCGTTAACCAAGATTCGAAAATCATGTTTTTATCATCTAAATTCAAGTGCATACAAGAATAGTTAATTAATGCAGCTTCGTGAAGGTTGATGTATAATCCATCTGCCGTTTTCATCATTAATGAAGTTTGCACCCCTGTAGTTGAAAACGAAGTTTGAGAAACATTAGCAGTCTTTGCTTTTTCGCTTAAACCTCTAATTTCAGATAATTTAGAAGTGGTGAAATCGTATTCCTGCGTGTCGTAATCTCCAGGAATCCAAAATGCGGTATGATCTCCTGCCATCGCAAATTGCGTTCTTTCTTCTTTAATTACAAAATAAGTAAGGTTCTTTTGAGTCGGAAATTCATAACGGAAACCTAGACCTTCGTCGAATAAACGAAAACGAATTACGATTTGTCTGTCAGTTCCTTTTTGGTTTAAAGTAACGGCAAGTTCATTATAATGATTGCGAATTTGGGCTACTTCACCCCAAACTGGTTTCCAGTTTTCGTCAAATGTGGCCGTTTTTGTATCTACTATTACGAAGTCATTCAGTAATGATTTTTCGTCGTTTTTTAGTTCTAAACCTAATTTACTGGTTTTTATAACCTCTTTGTTTTTGTATTTTAAAGCGTATGTAGGAGTTCCGTCGTTTTGTAACGAAAATTCCATTGTCAAGGCTTCATTTGGGGATTTTAATTGTTGTGCATGGGCACCACTAAATAAGGCAAGCCAGATAAAGGAAGTGAAAAATAAATGTTTCATTTTTTTGGAATAAATTAATGATTACTATTTGTTGGGTCGTACTATGCTGTTCTTATGTAAGTTCGATATCGTAAATATATGCCCTTTATGCCTCGAATGTTTTTGTGATTTTTAAAAAGTAGATTAGGGAATGTTTTAAGAGCTACAAGTTGCTAATAATCAAGTTTTTGTATATATTTGGTAATAAAAAAAAGTAGTGGGTTTTTAATCAAAAAAGGGAACAGTAAGACTGGTTTGACAACCAAACGTACTTGTAGCGTGTCGATTTCTTTATTTAATTCCCGTTCCTATTCGCATGACATTAGCCTCGAATTCCTCACGCAGACCTGCTGCTTTGTTTTTGATTTGGGAACGATAATTATAAATTGTGGAAACAGAATAGCGAAGGAAAACAGCAATTTTAGCGCTATCCTTAATACCTAAACGGATCAGTGCTATTATTCTTAGTTCGGTATTCAAAAGCTCTCCGTCTTTCAGTTGGGTTAGATCTGTGTCAACAAGTAAAGCTTCAAATTCGTTGATGAAGTCAGGAAAGAGTAATAAGAAGGTTTTGTCAAAATTCGTGTAAAACTCTTTTAATTCAGATTCTATAAACTGTTTTGATTTGATTGCGCTGATGAGGTTGTTCATTTTACCTGCGGTTGCCATCACATTCAGTTTTCGACGATAACCTTCTAATTTCCCAATATAATCTGAACATTGATCCATGTATTTACCAATGTAAATCTCTTTTACAAGGTTAGCTTCTGTTAATGTACTGTTTGTCTCTTTTAGTTTTAAATTAATGGCTTGTAAGGCAACATTTAGTTCTAGCAATTGAGAATTTGCTTCGTTCAGCTCTTTTTGTGCAGTCTTTAATTTTTTCATTTGCTTGAAAAGTAGAATCAGTACAACTAACAAGATTACAGTTAGTAAACTCATACTAACTAGAAATAAAACGAGTTGTTTTTGGTTCTTTTGATTCTGGTGTTCATAAGCTTCACTGATGATGGGCATCATTTTAGAAATCTCGTAGGTTCTCAAACGAGCATTGCAAAAGAGCGCGTCTTCTAGTGAACGTTGTATGTATTTGTAGGCTCTGTCTATGTCGCCTTCTTCGTATAATAAAAAGGCCAGATTGCGAAGTGAAATATTTTCTTTTTTGGCCAACTTTAAATCAGAAATTGCAGAAATGGCCAACCATTTTTTCTCCGCTTCTCTATCTTTTTTTTGATGATAGGCATAAGAAATAATGTAAGCAAAGACCGCCCGATCAGGATCAGAAAGAGAAATACTTGGAAAAACACTAAGGAGTTGTTGCAACGATTGGTCCTCTTTGCCTTTTTTTATTAAAAGCTCTGCTTGAATAATAAGGTGTTGTCGCGCTTGTTTGGGAAAATACTGCAGAGAAGAATCACGGTATTTTTGTGTTAAGGCAGCATATTTTTCTTTTTCATAAGTGGAAGTAGCATAATCGTACATGTAGCCATAGAGAACCCTATTAACAACGTAATAAGAACCCTTTAATTCTGGAGAACGATTACCTGGATTTTTTGCAAGAATATCGGTTGCCTCTTTGTACATTCCTAAAGTACCCATTATGGATGCGAGATTTAGTGCGGCTTGATCACTTCTTTTGGAATCGTCTAGGCGAATTGCGATTTGCATACTTTTTCGAGCAAAAACCAAAGCGGAATCCGATTTATATACTCTGTATTCTTCGTATAGTTGGTCATAAACCTCCTGTTTTTGAAGTTCGCTCAAAGAAGGTTTTAAAAGTTGCTTAAGGGAGTCAATGGTATGCTCTTTTTGATTTGAATAGAACTGATGATTCTCGATTGTCTGATCCAATTCCCGCAGCAAAGACGCTGAATTCTCTTGAGCCAAAAGCAAAGCCGGCAAAAAGAGAACAAAGAAAAATGGCAAAAATCGATTCATTAAAAGGGAATTTAGATTGGGTAAAATTAACTAAAAATACAAAGGAATTCACGATTCCTAGGGCTAAATAAATAGTGGTGTTCTTAGTTATAATCAAAGGGAACACGAGTTTTTAAACGATTAGCAAACATTGTAAAATGCAATTATTAGTTTTAAACCTATAAATACTATCAATTTTCACGGCTTTCGCTTTTTATAAAGACATATATTCCATAAGTATCGCGCAAATCATTAAATTTGTAGCTTATACAAAGATATGTTAGAAAAAGAAGTAATAAATTTCGAAAAAACAGCCATTGTTGGGATTGTAACTCAAAATCAAAGTGAAGAGAAGCTTAATGAATATCTTGACGAATTAGAGTTTCTAACCTTTACGGCAGGTGGACAAGTGGTCAAACGTTTTTCACAAAAAATGGAACGACCAAATCCTAAAACATTTGTAGGAACTGGAAAAATAGAAGAGATTCATCAGTATGTAAAAGAGAATGAAATTTCAACATTGATATTTGATGATGAATTGACTCCTTCGCAACAAAAAAATATTTCAAAAGTAATAGAGGAATGCAAAATTCTCGACAGGACACACCTTATCCTGGATATATTTGCGCAAAGAGCAGAGACTTCTTATGCCAGAACCCAAGTAGAATTGGCGCAATGCCAATACCTTCTACCTAGGCTTTCTGGAATGTGGACTCACTTAGAGCGTCAAAAAGGAGGAATTGGAATGCGTGGGCCTGGTGAGACTGAAATTGAAACAGACAGACGTATTGTCCGTGATAGAATTGCCTTATTGAAAGATAAAATCAAAGCGATTGACAAACAAATGGGCACACAACGCGGTAATCGCGGAGCTATGGTTCGTGTTGCTTTGGTTGGTTATACTAATGTTGGGAAATCAACTTTGATGAATGCCATTGGGAAAAGTGATGTTTTTGTCGAAAACAAGCTTTTTGCCACTTTGGACACCACAGTTCGAAAAGTAGTTATTAAGAACTTGCCTTTCCTGCTTTCTGATACGGTAGGTTTCATTCGAAAATTACCTACACAACTAGTAGATTCTTTCAAGAGTACGCTGGATGAGGTTCGTGAAGCGGATCTATTGTTGCATGTCGTTGATATTTCACATCCTGAATTTGAAGATCATATTGCATCGGTGAATCAAACGTTGATGGATATCAAAGCAAACGACAAACCGGTAATTATGGTTTTCAATAAGATTGATGCCTACAAGCATTTGACGATTGATGACGATGACTTAATGACGGAGAAAACACCAAGACACAATACTCTAGAAGAGTGGAAATCTACTTGGATGAGTCGCGTAGGAGAGGAGAATGCGTTGTTCATTTCGGCAACAAACAAAGAAAATTTCGAGGAATTAAGAGAACGTCTTTATGAAACAGTAAGACAAATTCACATTACGCGTTTTCCTTACAATAAGTTTTTATATCCTGATTATAAAGATGCCATCGAGAAAGAAGACAAAGAAGATCAAGAAGAGGAAACAATAGAGTAGTTCCTAACTCTCTTAAAATATATAGTACCCCAATCCCTTTTGATATTTCATTAGGGATTTTTTTTGGGGCATGCCCCAGCCTCCACTGCGTTGCAGCTGCGTCAGGATATCCGCAGCGCTGCATCATAGCTTATTTCATACTTAAACCCAATAATAAATGCTAAAAAAGTATTTTTAGGGCTTACAAACAGCTATTTATTGCAGATTTAGTAAAAGCAGGTATAAATACCTGCTTGTTATTGTTAATAAAACGTTAACTTGCTAAAATAATTTTAATTAACAAAGTTTTTTTACTTTCTCCGCCAGTCATTTGGGTTGATTTTATCTTAGCTCATAAATAAATCGATTCCATATGAAGCAAAAACTACTTTTTATAAGTGCCTTATTTTTAGTATTGGTCAGTCAACTTTCGCAAGCCCAAAACAGCTCCAATGATTATTTGGTAAGAGCCACGACGGGAACTTCGGGATCTTCAGAAAATGTAACGGCAAACAACAAGCAATATGTTGTACAGCAAAGTATAGGACAAGCGAGTGTAATAGGGACATTTTATAGCAATGAGTACACCGTGCGCCAGGGTTTTATACAGCCCGATGTATTGGCAAAAATTATAGATTTAGGCATTCCATTAAACTTGGAAGCCATTGTTTATCCAAATCCATTTGTAGAAGGTGTCACCATATCCTTTACAGAACAAATTAACGGCAAAGTAGAAGTGGCTGTTTTTGATCTGTTGGGACGACAGGTATTTTCAAAAAGCTATGCGGCCAATCAAGAGCTAAAGGTTCAGTTTAGCGACCTTCCTGTTACGGGTTATATTTTAAAGGTCACTGCCAACAACAAACAATTCATAAAAAACATACTTAAAAAGTAAGCCGCAATCCAGGATTTATTTATCCATTGATTCTTTTTACTCAAAAAACAACAACTAAAAAAACGCATCAAAACAACATGAAAAAAATTACTTTAGTACTGCTGCTAATCGCAGCAACAAACTTTGCCGTGGCACAACAGCTGTATGTAGAAGGCGGAAAATCATTAACGTCATTCGATTACAAAAACGCACAAGGCAATAGCCTTGACAATCTACAAGCTACCACACACAGTTTTATGTCCATAGGGTACACAGAGCAATTGTTCACAAAAAACCTGAAGCTATCATTGGGCGCAAATTATGCGGGTTATGGCGCGATAGGGAGCGATGATGTTGTAGGGAACTTTATGGAATGGGATGTAAACTATGCAGGATTAAATGCAGGGCTGGATTATAAGTTGTTTAACATTAAAAAAGCAAGTGTTTTTGTAAAAGCAGGGATGTCAGCCGCATTTTTTGTTCAGGGCAGCCAAACACTTAACAATAGTGTGATTGACTTAAAAAACAATGATGACTTTAATTCCACTTTAATAACCATGCAAATAGGGGCAGGTTTCTCACATCCCATTTCAGAAAACCTTTCTTTTTATGTGCAATACTTGTATGGAAAAAGCTCAGATATGGCTTCAGGGAATGCAGAATTAAGAATTGAGAGTAACAATATAGGCTTTGGACTGCTAATTGACATTTCCAAGAAACAGTAAACTGCAAAATAAGAATACGATACAAATTAGAATAAAAAAAAACGATTATGAAAAGACTACTACTCTTATTGCTCTTATTAATGACGGCATTCCAAGGTTTTTCACAAACCAAAGGAATCAGTTACCAGGCGGTTATATTAAATCCAAAAGCGCAGGAAATACCAGGAGTAAATGCACAAAATAATATATTGGCCAACACCTCTGTTTCGATAGAATTTACTGTTGTAAATGCTTCAGGCACTGAAGAATACAAAGAAAAGCATACTACAAAAACGGACAGGTATGGTATGATCAACCTTTTGATAGGAACCGGAACACAAACAAGTAATACTGATTTTGCGGCTATTGTTTGGAACGGTAGTACAAAGAAATTAAAAGTGGGGATTGATTTTACAGGGGGCAGTAATTTCAGCCCTTTAAGTGAGCAAAACTTGACCTATATGCCACAGCCACCAACGGTAGAAGTGACTATTGAAATGACAAAAAATTCGGTAGCTATTGCTGCAGAAAAGGCAAGAGCATTACAAGCTGAACAAATTAATGCTACTGGTATTACAACATTGAAAACGGAACAAAGCACTCAGAATACTGCCATTGCATTAAATACAGCAAAAGCTGGAATTACACAATCTCAGGCAACAACCATTAGCAATACAAGCGGAATAAACACAGGCGATCAGGATATTTCAGGGATTGCCATAAATGCAGCTGGTATTACAACATTAAAAACGGAGCAAAGCACTCAGAATACTGCTATTGCATTGAATACTGCTAAAGCTGGAATTACACCAGCGCAAGCAATTGATATCGCTACAAATAATGCAAAAGTATCCTATCCGGGCGACCAAGATATTTCAGGGATTGCCATAAATGCAGCTGGTATTACAACATTAAAGACGGAACAAAGCACTCAGAATACTGCCATTGCATTAAATACAGCAAAAGCTGGGATGACACCATCTCAGTCAACAACCATTAGCAATACAAACGGAATAAACACAGGCGATCAGGATATTTCAGGGATTGCCATAAATGCAGCTGGTATTACAACATTAAAAACGGAGCAAAGCACTCAGAATACTGCTATTGCATTGAATACTGCTAAAACTGGAATTACACCAGCTCAAGCAATTGATATCGCTACAAATAATACAAAAATATCCTATCCGGGCGACCAAGATATTTCAGGGATTGCCATAAATGCAGCTGGTATTACAACATTAAAGACGGAACAAAGCACTCAGAATACTGCCATTGCATTAAATACAGCAAAAGCTGGGATTACACCATCTCAGGCAACAACCATTAGCAATACAAGCGGAATAAACACAGGCGACCAGGACATTTCAGGTATTGCGACCAGTTCAACAGCAATTGCGGCAGAAACCTCTCGTGCAATAACTGCAGAAAAGGCTAATGCATATGCAATTGCAACAAAAGTCGATAAAGAAGTAGGTAAAGGATTAACTACCAACGATTACACGACAGTTGAAAAAACAAAAATCGCCGCAATAGTAGGTGTTAACACAGGCGACGATGCAGTAAATACTAAATATAGCAGTTTAGTAACTAATGCAACACATACAGGTGATGCTACAGGAGCTACAGCTCTTACAGTGGTTGCAATAAATGGCACTTCTTTAGCTAGTTTAACAACGGGAATTTTAAAAAACACGACAACAACAGGAGTTCCTTCTATTGCAATCGCAATTGATTTTCCAACACTCAACCAAAATACAACAGGTACTGCTGACAATGTAAGTGGTACAGTTGCCATTGCAAACGGAGGTACAGGAGCAACTACAAAAGCAACAGCTTTTGATGCCTTAAGCCCAATGAATGCAACAGGGGATATTGTTTATGGTGGAACAAATGGAGCTGGCACAGTCTTACCAAAAGGAACAGCTAATCAGGTGCTAACTATGAATGCTGGCACAACTGCTCCTGAATGGACTACTCCCGCAACAGGCCAGACCTCAGGCACAACAGCAGGCGATATGCAATACTGGAACGGTACAGCATGGGTAATAGTAGCAACTACTGTAAATGAAGGGGCTGCACTGCAAATGATAAGCGGAGTTCCAACGTGGGTTGGTGGAACACCTCCGACAGTTCCTGATGCACCAATTATAGGAACAGCTATTGGAGGAAATGGTCAGGCAAGTGTAACATATACTGCTCCAGCAAGGAATGGTGGTTCAATAATAACTGAATATACGGCAACTTCATCACCAGGTAATATTAGTGGTACCTTGACACAGGCAGGAAGTGGTACAATAAACGTTATGGGGCTTACCAATGGGACCACATATACATTCACGGTGACAGCTACCAATACCGCTGGTGATAGTTCGTCAAGTGCATTTACCAATTCAGTAACGCCTTCACCACCTCTGACAGTTCCTGAAGCACCAATAATAGGAGTTATCGACCTAATTGGAACAAGTGCATTTGTAAGATATTCTGTCCCGACATTTGATGGTGGTTCACCAATAGTCTATTATACAGTTTACTATGATGATAGCCGAAGGCAGCAATCTGTGATTTCAACACGGTTAGAAGATGCTGGAATTGCGATATATCGTCTTTCTGTTGGTTACAGATATGAATGCACAGTAACAGCAACGAATGCAATTGGAGAGAGTGAACACTCAAGTTCTAGTGATTTTTATGTAAGTGAAGCTTATGATCAAATGACTGCTGAGGAAATAAGCCAATTGTTTGCCCAACAAAAGACTAGGTAATTTACGTGAAGGTAGAGTATTCATGAATGCCATCAATAATAAAAATAATCCAATGAAAAAATACTATACCTTTATCGTAACCCCCCTGGTGCTCCTCTGCGACGAGTACCTACTTAAATTGAAAGATAAGTCGTAGCGTTTGCAACGCGGATAATAAAAAGCCCTTTTGATGAATTTCAAAAGGGCTTTACAGTATGCTTATTTTTGTTGGTTTCTAGAAACCGTAATTCACACCAACTCCAAAAGCCACTTCGTCGCAGCGGATTGCTTCTATCCCTCAAGTGTCCTCAGTTTAATTTGTATGCTAGTTTCCTCTATCAGCAATCATTAATCAATATTATTTTTTGCCACACATAGGTAAAGCAGTAAAGGTCTTAAAAGGTTTTTGGGCTAAGTTGAGGTATTTGAGGTCGTTGTTAAATTTAGTAACAGTTAAATTTGTGTGAATGGACAAACAAAACTACTTTTGATAGTATCAAATGATGCTATCAATGAAACCACCGTATGAGATTACACCAAATATTTTAAAACTGATAAGTGCTATTTCTGAGAAATTAGAGGAAGTTAATGCAAATTTTTTAAACAGACAATCTCCACAACTTAGAAAGCAAAATAGAATAAAAACAATTCATTCTTCTTTGCAAATTGAGGGTAATACGTTAACAGAAGAACAGATTACTGCATTAATTGAAAACAAAAGAGTTATCGGTCCTGAAAAAGATGTTTTGGAGGTTTTGAATGCAATTAAAGTGTATGAAAGACTAGAAGAATTTAGCTTTTCATCTGATAAGAGTTTTTTGAAAGCACATTCGGAATTGATGTCAGGTTTAATAGAAAACGCAGGGAAATATAGAAGAAAAGGAGTAGGAATAGTTAAAGGAACTAAAGTCGAGCATGTTGCTCCGCCTTATGAAAATGTTCCTTATTTAATGAATGACTTATTTGAATATCTTAAGAATTCAGATGAATTGGTTCTTATAAAAAGCTGTGTCTTTCATTATGAAATGGAGTTTATTCATCCATTTCTAGATGTAAATGGTAGGATGGGTAGATTATGGCAAACTTTAATTTTAATGTCAGAATACCCAGTATTCGAGTTTTTACCTTTTGAAACACTAATTAGTAAAACTCAGAGTGAATATTACAAGTCATTGGCTATGAGTGACAAATCAGGAAAATCAACTTTTTTTATTGAGTACATGCTTGGGGTGATTAATGAATCGCTGAGTTCTTTACTCTCTTATAATAACAGAGTTTTAAAAGATATTGATAGATTAGACTATTTTTTAAATCTTGGTTTAAACGAATTCACAAGAAAGGATTATATGAATATTTTTAAAGATTTGTCATCGGCAACAGCAAGTAGAGACTTAAAAAAAGGGATGCAACTAAATTTATTTAAAAGTGAAGGCAGTCTTAATAAAACTAAATATATTGTAAATAAAAACTAGGGTTCGCAATGCTGGATTATTAAAAATAGAATCTTTATGAGATTGCTTCGGCAGTTCGCTATCGCTAGTATCCCATCTGGTGCTCGTTTGCGACGAGTATCTACTTAAATTTAATGATAAAACGTAGCGTTTGCAACGCGGATAATAAAAAGCCCTCTTGATGAATTTCAAAAGCCCTTTTGAATACGCTTGATATTGTTGTTTTCTAGAAATCATAATTTACTCGAATTCTAAAAAACTCACCTATCTGAAAGGATTGTATTGAGTTGTCATGGTATATTATTCTCAAAGCCACGTTTGTCAAATATATTTGTTGGTTTTCATGGGGAACTTCAGCCCATTAAGAAGAATATTACGCATTAGAAATAATGGTTATAGACTTAGACTTTGTTATTTCTTATCTTAAATCAAGTGTTTGAAATCTTATAGTCGGTAACTTTGTGTGTAATTAATTTTAGTTTATAAAGTACAGAAACCAGCCAATTATATGTCAAACATAGTAAAGCCAAGAATACTTATTACAGGAGCTACCGGTCAGGTTGGTGGCAAAACAATCGACTTTCTTTTATCAAATACTTCCATAGAAATTGTAGCCGCTGTAAGAACAGCTAAAAAAGCAGTTCCCTTTACCAATAAAGGAATCGAGACAGTTATTCTAGATTTTGATGATGAAAGTACGCATATCCCCGCTTTTAGAAACATTGATCGGGTCTTTATTATTACTGGATATACCGTAGACATGCTCCGCCAAAGTAAAGCACTATTGGATAATGCCAAAAAAGCAGGAGTCAAACACATAGTACATCTTGGTGCTTGTGGTCCAGACGACACCACTATTGGGCATTGGGCGTGGCACCAGTTTGTGGAACGTTATATAGAATGGTCCGGTTTTTCTTTTACTCATTTGCGACCTCAAGATTTTATGCAGAATCTACTGAGTTATGGTGGCAAAAAAGTAATAGCAGATGGTGTACTTCATCATTATGTTTCGGATGCCAGACTGAGTTGGGTTGATGTGGAGAATGTAGCGGAAGTGGCTGCTCTCACTTTAGCGTTTCCGGAATTGCATGCTGGCAAAACGTATAGGCTTGGCTATGATGCTAAAAATTTTAGTGAGATAGCTGCTCTGATGACTTCCATTATTGGCAAGCCTTTTCGTTATAACCCGCTTTCCCCCGATGTGTTTCTTCAGTCAATGATTGATTCAGGTGCAGAAATGGCGTACATGGGATGTGTATATGACCATTGGAAACGGTATGCTGCAGGGACTATTCCTGGTGCTGATAGTACATTTGAAAATTTTCATGAAATCACAGGTAAACAGCCTACAAAATGGATCGATTTTATCGAGAAACATAAAACAGAATTAGAGTATTAAAATCCTGATATGGAAGTTAATCATTCTCTCTGGTTCTCGTTTGCGAGAAGGACCTATTTAGTTTAATAAGATTAGTTCGGCATCCTAGCTAACAAAAACAAGAATTTGCTACTTCCTCCGCAACAGTGAATCTGCAAATCAAAAGCCCTTTTGAAATTTTCAAAAGGGCTTTTGATTACGTTTTTTATTGGTGGTTTCTAGAAACCGTAATTAACCCCTATTCCAAAGACTTCTTTTACTTGTACCGCTTGCACGGAATTGTCATCGTATATAGTTTGCAAAGCGACATTTGCTGATAGGTATTTGTTGATTTTCATTACCACATTCATTTGGTAATCGATATCTACATTTTGTGGATTGTCCAAATAATTAGAATATAAATTCAGACGATTCTCTATAGAAACGTTCGCCATTATAACGAACTTGTAGTAAGCTGCAATGCTAGCTCCAAATTCAAATCGAGAGTTGTCTCCTTGTAAAACACCAAATGACGGGCCAAATTCTGTATAGTGATTGTGTACCAAGATCAGTTTTGAGGTCGCCGGAGAAAAATTCACACTCAGGTTATTGCTTTTTTTCCAAAGCATACCAGGTCCTAATTGGAAATAAGCCGGAGAGAAAAAATGGGAGATATTCACATCGTTTTTATCATAACCAGCGTCCATCTGCGTTTTAAAATTGAAAAACATAGAATAGTACCAGTCGCCTTTTGCTTTTTTACCCCAAATGGAATTCAGCTCTAAACGGTCATCTGTTTTAGCAGTTTTGTCATCGCCCTTAATTTTAGTTAAACCATAAGCAAGGATGAATTTATTATCCCAAACAACGTCTCCTTTTTTATAGTTGAAGTCGTAGTTTATGCCAAAATTCCCTGCTATGTTTGAAGTTCCACCACCGAGCCATTGTTTGTTGTAGGCTGACTGGTTAAAAAGCAGAGAGAGGTTTCCTTTTTTTGTCCAAACCTTAGTGGTATCTTTTGGAATTTCTTGAGCGCTTCCAACAAGTACAGTTAGAATAAAAACAATGGAAAGTAGTGATTTTTTCATGTTTCGGTGTTTTTAATTGATCCTATTTTTTTGCTTTATATAAGGGAACGGCAGAGCAAGCTTCACCATACATGATGCTGCGGGCGAAGGGTTGCAAATTCTGTGCGGCCAAAACATAGGCACGCATAGGCACTGGTTTTTGTGAACAGCCTTTTATAATAATTGATTTATTAGCATACGCTGAATAGTCAATTTTAGCTAGTAGCTCTTCATATAAAGCGGCATTTAAATCGTCAATGTTTCCATTTGTTATTTTCTTGGCATAAGGGGCAAGTTGAATCGTCACTAAGATGGAAGCCCATGCGGGAACAATGGCGTCCGTACTGCAATTGACAGCTACAAACTGATCCTGATACTGCGTCCAATCATGATTTTTAAGGTGTTCCCTAAAATCCTTTTCTTTCAATAGAAATCCTTCCAAGAGCCATTGTGAAATGTCAACCTGGGATCGAATGCCTTTTGGGTAGTAATCCTCTAAATCGAATACTTCCAGCGCACTATTTGCTACTTTATTAATTATCTCTTCCATGTTCTTAGTTTAAAGGTAAGAAAAAGTTAAGGGTTTAAAGTTAGATTGACAACTTTAAACCCTTAAATTCTAAACTCATTTTTAAAGCATTCCTAGTTCTAATTTTGCTTCTTCGCTCATTAAGTCTTTGCTCCAAGGTGGGTCAAAAGTAATTTCTACTTCGGCATCCTTTACATGCTCAATTGATTTTACTTTTTCTTCCACTTCTCTTGGTAAACTTTCTGCAACAGGACAGTTAGGAGAGGTTAATGTCATCAGGATTTTCACTTCGTAATCAGTATTTACCATTACGTCATAAATCAATCCTAATTCATAAATATCTACAGGAATCTCCGGGTCATAAATTGTTTTTAACTTTTTTACGATCGCTTCTCCTAATTCGTTTGTGTCTATATCTTGTTCCATTTTTATTTTAGTTATATTCTGTTTTTATTTTTGTGAATTGAATGCCAAAGCATACATTTTTATATTCTTGATCATTGACACTAATCCGTTAGCACGTGTTGGTGATAAATGTTCTTTCAATCCTATTTCGTCGATAAAATCCATATCGGATTCGAGAATGTCTGTGGCAGTTTGATTTGAAAAAGTACGGATCAATATGGCAATAATTCCTTTTGTCAAAATCGCATCACTGTCGGCGGTGAAGACTACCTTGTCATCATTTTTCTCTCCCTGCAACCACACTTTCGACTGGCATCCTTTTATCAAATTACTTTCTGTCTTGAATTCTTCTTTGATTAATGGAAGCTTTTTTCCTAATTCGATTATGTATTCATATCGCTCCATCCAGTCGTCAAACATGGAGAATTCGTCTACTATTTCGTCTTGTATCTCTTTAATTTTCATCGTTTTGTTTTGCAAATGAATTTATTTTATTTACGAACTTTTCAATCTCATTTGGTGGAAAACCATGGTCAAAACTAGTTGTTTCATAGGTTTTATCTTGAAATTTGATTTTAAAATTTGCAATTGCCGCACCGTCATAAAAACGTTTTTCGGTAGGTGCCTTAAGTTTTGATAAGCTATCTAGTTCTATTTTACTGAATAAGTCTACTAGCTCTTCCCAATCATTGTCTGCAATCTTTGTAGCCACGGCTTTGTCGAGTCCACGTCTGTCTATGGAAATGGTGACCATTTGATTTTGAACCGTTATTTTTTGGTAAAATCCTCTTGAATTTGCAGTGTACTCAATAACTGCAGATTCTAGATTTTGCTTGTTTTGAACTTCACAGCTCTTTCCAAGAAAAATAGTCAATAATAGTAAAGATAGTATTCTCATTGTTTATAAACTTAAGATAACATTAGTGTTGCTCTTTTTACCGCTTCAACCATAACGTCAATTTCTTCTTTTGTATTGTAAAAAGAGAATGAAGCTCGTATTGTCCCCGGAATATTAAAATAAGTCATAATCGGTTGCGCGCAATGATGCCCAGTTCTAACCGCTATTCCTAATTTGTCGATTATGGTACCAATATCGTATGGATGAATGCCTTCAATATTAAACGAAATTACGGAAGTTTTTTCTTTTGAGGTACCAAAAATTTTCAAACCTTCAATTTCTAATAAACGTTTTGTTCCGTATTCCAATAATTCTAACTCTTGTTTTTGAATATTTTCAAAACCAACAGCATTCATATAATCGATCGCAGTTCCTAAAACTATTCCGCCAGCAATATTTGGTGTTCCTGCTTCAAATTTATGGGGTAGTTCAGCATAAGTTGTTTTTTCGAAAGTTACCTCTTTGATCATTTCGCCACCACCTTGATAAGGAGGTAGTTTATTTAACCAATCTTCTTTTCCGTATAAAATTCCTATTCCCGTTGGGCCGCATATTTTATGTCCAGAAAAAACATAGAAATCACAATCTAATTCTTGTACATCAGGCTTTAAATGGGGTACGGCTTGTGCTCCATCAATTAAAATAGCAGCGCCAACGGCATGTGCTTTATCAATCATGTACTTGATAGGGTTGATTGTCCCTAGTGCATTTGATATATGATTTGTCGTGACAATTTTAGTTTTTTCAGATAGTAATTTATCGTACTCGGCCATGATCAATTCCCCTTTTTCATTCATAGGGATGACTTTTAGGATAGCGCCTGTTTTCTCGCACAACATTTGCCAAGGCACGATATTACTGTGGTGTTCCAATGCTGAAACTAATACTTCGTCACCGGGTTTTAAAATAGCAGCAAATCCGTTAGCTACTAAATTGATTCCGAAAGTAGTTCCTGAAGTAAATAGTACTTCATGAGAAAACTTGGCGTTAATATGATTTTGAATTTTACCACGTGAAATTTCGTAAGCATCGGTGGCTAGTTGACTCAAAGTATGTACGCCGCGATGGATATTGGCATTAATTTCCTGATAGTATTTTGAAATGGCATCAATCACTATTTGTGGTTTCTGAGATGTGGCTCCGTTGTCGAAATAAACCAAAGGCTTTCCGTTTACTTGTTGTGAAAGTATCGGAAAATCGGCTCTTATTTTTTGAATGTCTAGCATAATTATTTAGAAAAGTTCTAAATACAAAAGTACTAAAATCCTAATTGTTTTCGCTGCTAATTCACTGTTTTTTATGTTTGTTTCTTATGCTTTGATAGAAATATACTATTGAATTAATGATGAAAAATTTTACTAAATTGCAGTAAAATAGTATCAAATGAAAAAATTCTTTAAACTCGTTGGTTTTGCCTCTTTTATCGGGATTCTTTATTATGGATTTATAACCTATCCCAAATTAGATTTGATTTCGGGCTTTTCAGCCAAAAGTATTGCTTCGGGACATTTTATAGATCATCGTTCTATGGAAATGATTGAAAAAGGAGACAACGATATTAAGATGATTGATTTGGCTACAAATACAATTGACGAAAACGGACAATTTGCAACCGCTTCTGTTTATGGTTTGAAAGAGAGAAAAGCAATTTACCGTGAAGGTTTAGGTGCAACATTAATAGATGCTGATTTTGACATAAGCGCGCCATACGAGGTTCCCAAAAGAACCAAGTTAGTTTCTGACAAGCTTTTTCCCTACGGAAATCAGGAGGCGAAAGATACGGTTTTCAGTTCAGTGGATTATGCTAAGCTGAATGCGGCTGTAAGCAATGCTTTTGACTCGACAGATAAAAAAGACAAAAGAACGCGCTCTGTTATTGTAATACACAAAGACCGAATTATTGCAGAGAAATACGATACGGGTTTCGATAAAGACAGTAAGATTCTGGGTTGGTCGATGACCAAAAGTATTACGGCTACTATTTTTGGGATACTTGAAAAACAGGGAAAATACGATATCTACAAACCAGCTCCGATTGTGGAATGGCAGAAAGACAAACGCAAAAATATTACTACAAACGACTTGCTTCATATGAATTCAGGATTGGAATGGGAGGAGAATTACAGCACGATTTGTGATGCAACTAAAATGCTATTTCAAGCGGAGAACATGGGAAGGGTACAACTCGAAAAACCATCCGTGTTTGAACCCAATACACATTGGAATTATTCCTCAGGAACAACAAACTTGCTATCTTATATTTTGAGAAATCAGTTTAAGACCCATCAAGAATATTTAGATTTTTGGTATTCGGCGTTGATTGATAAAATAGGAATGAAATCGATGGTGGTTGAAACGGATATGGCAGGAAATTTTGTAGGATCATCCTATTCTTGGGCTACTACGAGAGATTGGTCAAAATTTGGTTTGTTGTACTTGCACAAAGGAAACTGGAATGGTGAGCAGTTGTTTGATGCTGGTTGGGCTGAATATGTGGCAGGACCAACCAAAGGATCAAAAGGAGATTATGGAGCCCACTTTTGGTTAAATGCTGGTGGGAAATTTCCAGATGTGCCTAGAGATATGTTTTATTGCAGCGGTTTTCAAGGACAGATGGTAGCGATTATCCCGTCAATGGATTTGGTTATCGTGCGCATGGGCTTAAAAGAGAATCCAGAGTTTGATTTTAATGGGTTTTTGAGAGGAGTGATTGGGAGTTTGAAGAGGTAAACAAAATGTAAAGATGTAAAAGCACGTTTTTATAGCCCCGATAGTAATGGAAATCCTTTTTGAGGTTTTTCACCGAAAAAAGATTGAAATGAAAAGCGGGAATAGCTCCCAAAAAACAGAAGAGTTTATAACAAATGTAAAAAGGCAAAGGGCGCAAAGTTCATTAAAAACTCTGCGCCCTTTGCGTAAAACTTAGCGTCCCGATAGCTATCGGGATTGCGGTTATAAATTATTACAAATCAAATCCAATTTTAACACCTAATTTGGTGGCGA
Organism: Flavobacterium sp. Arc2; assembly: GCF_041431385.1. Lineage (NCBI taxonomy): Bacteria > Pseudomonadati > Bacteroidota > Flavobacteriia > Flavobacteriales > Flavobacteriaceae > Flavobacterium > Flavobacterium sp. Arc2. The sequence goes on from NZ_JASMRH010000013.1 coordinate 29,915, forward strand.
TAATTTTAGTGATTCTTTGTTTTAATTCTGGTATTTTGATGCTTTCGATAACGGCATTCGAGAATGCGTACATTAATAAAGCTTTGGCTTCTTTTTGTGGAATTCCACGTTGACGCATGTAGAACATAGCTGTTTCATCTAGTTGCCCGATGGTACAACCGTGTGAACATTTTACATCATCAGCAAAAATCTCTAATTGTGGTTTAGCGTTTATTGTTGCTTTATCACTCAATAGGATATTATTGTTTTTTTGGAATGCGTTTGTTTTTTGAGCTTCTTTCTCTACGTAGATTTTCCCGTTGAAAACACCGGTCGAACGGTCAGAAAAGATTCCTTTGTAATCTTGGTGGCTTTCACAATTTGGAGTAGCATGTTGTACCAATGTGTAATGGTCTACGTGCTGTTTTTCTCCAATAATCGTAATTCCGTTTAAGTAACTTACTATTCTTTCTCCAAAATGGTAGAAGTTCAAGTTGTTTCTAGTTAGGTTTCCACCAAAAGAAAAAGTATTAACCGCAACACTACTTTCTTGTTTTTGCGACACGTAAGTATTGTCAATCAAGTTAGCGGTTAGGTTGTCATTTTGAATTTTATAGAAATCCACTATGGCGCGTTTTTGAGCAAAAATCTCAGTAACCGAATTGGTTAATACTGGATTTTCAGTCAAACTCTGGTGACGCTCAATAATTTGAACATGTGAATTTTCACCTACAATTACCAAGTTTCTGGGTTGGACCATAAGCGCAGACTCATTTCCCGTAGAGAAATACATGATTTCAATTGGTTTGTCAGCGACTTTGCTTTTTGGGATATTGATGTAAGCTCCTTCAGTAGCAAAAGCCGTATTCAATGAAGTTAAACTTTCTTCTTTGTTAGCAATTTGATTATAGTAGTTGTCAATAATCATTTTGTATTTTGGTTTATTCAATGCCGAAGACATTAAGCAAACATCGATTCCTTCGTGGGTTGTAGACGATAAGTACGAACTGAAAATACCATCAATAAATACTACTTTATAAGTATCTACTTCATGTAAAAAATATTTTTTTACATCAGAATATTGAATACTGTTTTCTTTTTTAGGGAAAACGGTAAAGTCGTTTTTTAAGAGAGCATTTAGCGAAGTATATTTCCAAGCTTCATCTTTCTTTGTTGGGAACCCTTTATTTTCAAAGTTTTTCATAGCCGAAGTTCTTACATCGTGAAGTTCAGTGTGAACATCGATGCGCTCTTCGAAAGCCATAAAAGACGAGATTAATTTTTCTTTCAAATCCATTTTTTTTATTGTTTAAAGTTTAAGGTTTAAAAATTTAAAGTTAGCTCGCGGCAACTTTAAACTTTAAACTTCAAACAAAATTTTATGCTTCTTGTTCTTGTTTGATCCAGTCGTATCCTCTTTCTTCTAGCTCTAAAGCTAAAGAAGCGTCTCCAGATTTTACAATTTTACCGTTAAGTAAAACATGAACGAAATCAGGAACGATATAATCTAATAAACGTTGGTAGTGCGTAATTACTACAATTGCGTTTTTGTCGCTTTTTAATTTATTAACTCCGTTAGCTACGATACGTAACGCATCGATATCTAATCCAGAATCAGTTTCATCAAGGATAGCCAATTTTGGCTCTAACATTGCCATTTGGAAAATCTCGTTACGTTTTTTTTCTCCACCTGAAAATCCTTCGTTAAGAGAACGAGACAAAAATTTTCTGTCAATTTCTAATAATTCTGATTTTTCACGAATCACTTTTAGCATTTCGTTAGCAGGCATTTCTTCGTGTCCGTTTGCTTTACGAGTCTCGTTGATTGCTGTTCTGATAAAATTCGTTACTGAAACTCCGGGAATCTCTACTGGATATTGAAACGAAAGAAACACTCCTTTGTGTGCTCTTTCTTCTGGAGCTAATTCACTAAGGTCTTCTCCTTCTAAAGTGATTTCTCCTTCGGTTACCTCGTAGTTTTCATTTCCTGCAATGATTGACGCAAGCGTACTTTTTCCAGCACCGTTTGGCCCCATTATGGCATGAATTTCTCCTGCTTTTACTTCAAGATTAATTCCTTTTAATATTTCTTTGTCACCTATTGAGGCGTGTAAATTTTTTATGCTTAACATTCGTTTTTTATTTTAAACCATTAAGGTATTAAGATTCATTTAGTTCTCTTTTGCAGCAGGAAAATTATCCTACCGAACCTTCAAGAGATATTTCCAATAATTTTTGTGCTTCCACAGCAAACTCCATTGGTAACTTGTTTAGTACATCTTTACTGAAACCATTCACGATTAAAGCAATTGCCTTCTCAGTTGGGATTCCACGTTGATTGCAATAGAAAACCTGGTCTTCACCAATTTTACTTGTTGTAGCCTCATGTTCAATTTTTGCTGATGGATTTTTGCTTTCGATATAAGGGAAAGTATGTGCTCCACAGTTGTTACCCATTAATAACGAATCACATTGTGAAAAGTTTCTAGCGTTATCTGCATTTGGCGAAATACGAACTAAACCACGGTAGCTGTTTTGTGATTGTCCCGCTGAAATTCCTTTAGAAATAATGGTCGATTTAGTATTTTTACCTAAATGGATCATTTTTGTTCCCGTATCTGCTTGTTGAAAATTATTGGTAACAGCAATCGAATAAAACTCACCTACTGAATTGTCTCCTTTTAATATAACAGATGGATATTTCCAAGTTACGGCAGAACCAGTTTCTACTTGTGTCCAGGAGATTTTTGCATTCTTCTCGCAGATTCCTCTTTTAGTCACAAAATTGAAAACTCCACCTTTACCTTCTTTGTTTCCAGGATACCAGTTTTGTACTGTAGAATATTTAATTTCTGCATCGTCCATAGCAACTAATTCTACTACGGCAGCGTGCAATTGATTTTCATCACGACTCGGTGCAGTACAACCTTCAAGGTAACTTACATAACTACCTTCATCGGCAATTAGTAATGTTCTTTCAAATTGGCCTGTTCCAGCTTGATTTATTCTAAAGTAGGTTGAAAGTTCCATTGGGCAACGAACGCCTTTAGGAATATAGCAAAATGAACCGTCAGAGAAAACAGCTGAATTCAATGCGGCGTAAAAATTATCTTTTTGTGGGACAACAGTTCCTAAATATTTACGAACTAATTCAGGATGTTCTTTAATGGCTTCAGAAATACTCATGAAGATTATTCCTTTCTCACCTAATGTTTTCTTGAATGTTGTAGCGACTGAAACAGAGTCAACAACAATATCCATAGCCACATTATTCATCATCTTTTGCTCATCGACAGAGATACCTAACTTTTTATACATTTCTAAAAGTTCCGGATCTACATCATCTAATGTTTTATTAGGATCTACCGCTTTTGGCGCAGAATAATAAGAAATAGCCTGAAAATCTGGTTTTGTATAATGTACGTTTGCCCACTCTGGTTCGATCATTTCCTGCCAAGCACGAAAAGCCTCAAGACGCCATTCAGTCATCCATTCTGGTTCTTCTTTTCTAAGCGAGATAGCGCGAACGATATCTTCGTTTAAGCCAATAGGAAATGTATCCGATTCTAATTCGGTGTAAAATCCGTACTCATATTCTTTAGTTTCGAGTTCGAGTTTTAAATCGTCTTCTGTGTATTTTGACATTTTTTCTTCTAATTAGAACCATTTAGGAATTAAGTTGATTTGAGCGTTGTATGCGCTTCATTTTCTTAATTTCTAAATAGTGTGAAATTTATGTTTTTTAAGTCGATGTGTTATTAAAGTGAGAAACTTTCCCCACATCCACATGTTCTATTTGCATTAGGATTGTTGAAAATGAATCCTTTTCCGTTTATTCCGCCAGAGAACTCTAAAATTGTTCCAGCTAAATAAAGAAAAGATTTTTTCTCCACTGCAATTGTTATTTCGTTGTCTATGAATATTTTATCGTCTTCGCTTTTGGCTTTGTCAAATTTCAAATCATAAGACAAACCGGAGCATCCGCCACTTTTCACGCCTACTCTTACGTAGTCTGTAGCAGCATCAAAACCGTCCTCTTTCATCAAATCGATGATTTTCTTTTTGGCAGTATCTGAAACCTTTATCATTGTTATATTGATTTTGTCTAAATTAACTACAAAGGTACTATATAAAAACCTTTTTCCATAACCGATAACATTTTTATAACTAATTGTAAAATAGAAAAAGTCTATGCTATTTCATTTAAAGCAGATCAATTTTCATAAATTGCAATATCTTTATGAAAAAGATAAGGATTCAAATAAAAATCTCCTTTTTGTTAAAGGATCGGGTGATCTAATTAGAATCTTTTAATTCTTCAATTTTTAATCTTTCAATTCAAAAAAAATGAAATTATATCCTATAGAAACAGGGAATTTTAAATTAGATGGTGGTGCAATGTTTGGAGTTGTTCCAAAAACTATTTGGAGCCGAACCAATCCTGCAGATGCTAATAATTTGATCGATATCGCAGCAAGATGTCTGCTTATTGAAGATGGCAAACGATTAATATTAATTGACACCGGAATGGGTGATAAGCAATCAGAGAAATTCTTTGGTTACTATTCGCTTTGGGGTTCTCACTCTATGGATAAATCGTTGGCGAAACATGGTTTTAGTCGTGATGACATTACCGATGTTTTTATGACACATTTGCATTTTGACCATTGTGGAGGAAGTGTACAATGGAACAAGGAGAAGACAGGCTATGAGCCAGCTTTTAAAAACGCTAAATTTTGGTCGAACGAGAATCATTGGGAATGGGCGACAAAACCTAATCCTAGAGAGAAGGCTTCTTTCTTATCTGAGAATATTTTGCCAATGCAAGAAAGCGGACAGCTGAATTTCATCAAAAAGCCTGAAGGTGATTTTCTCGAAAAATCAGAATTGGGATTTGGGATTTTCTTTGCAGACGGTCATACCGAAAAGCAAATGATTCCTCACATTCAATATAAAGGTAAGACGATCGTTTTTTGTGCTGATCTATTGGCTACAGCTGGACACATACCAGTTGCCTACGTAATGGGGTATGACACAAGACCGTTGTTAACGATGCCGGAGAAAACCAAATTCCTTAATGCTGCTGCCGACAATGATTACTATTTGTTCCTAGAACATGATGCGCACAATGAGATTATTACCGTGCAACATACCGAAAAAGGAGTGCGATTGAAGGAAGTTTTCTCTTGTGAAGCCGTTTTATAAAGAAAAGGGTGATAGTATGGTTTAGAAAAAAGCTACGTAAATAGGTAAGTTTTGAATTTGTTGCAAAATTTTGAAGAAGTTAAAATGGGATCTAAAGTATCTCTACATCACGAATTCTTCCCTCAGGATGATTAGGTGTTGAAAAAACAAATCGAATAGGAGTTTCTTAGCCTACCAGCATTCCTGGGAAGAAGAAAAGCGTTAAGAGCATATTTTTCTGATTGTTCAAAAATGATTGAGAACATAGACAAAGGTTCTTACGATTTTGAAAACAAAGAGACTTACATTAAAATGTTTGATGATTATTTTAAACAGTTTACTAATTAAGTATAAAATTTTTTGAATTAAAATACAAAAAGAGCTGTCTGAAAGGATAGCTCTTTTTTTGATACGACACTATTATGGGATTAATCAGGATGCCCTTGAGAAGCAGTTATAAACTCATAAATTAGTGTTAATCTCATTATTTTTGTAACAAAATAAATTATTTTAGACCAATATTTACAACTCATAAAGAAAATAATCAATGAATAGTATTAAACCGATTTGCCTTTCTGCCTTTGCCGTTTTGGTTTTGGCTGGATGTGGAGCTCAAAAACAAGTTTCAAGTTTTAGTTCTTTAACGGCAATTACCGCCCCTTTAAATGTTAAAAAAACTGCTGCTTTACAAGAAAATGAATTAAAACGTTGGAGTCATCTAGACATCGTAAATGACACTATTCCTGGAATGAGTGTTGACAGAGCTTATGCAGAACTTTTAAAAGATAAAAAAGGAGTAAAAGTCATTGTTGGAATTGTAGATTCAGGTGTGGATATCGAACATGAGGATTTAAAAGATGTGGTTTGGACTAATACAAAAGAGATTCCTGGAAACGGAATTGATGATGATAAAAATGGATACGTTGATGATATTCATGGTTGGAATTTCCTTGGAGACATCACCAAAGAAAATCTTGAATATGAAAGAATTATCAAAGATAAAAATTTAGTAGATGAGGTAACTTATCAGGAAGCGAAGAAAATCAATGATGAAAAAATAGCTAAAGCAGAAGCAGGGAAAACTCGTTTACAGGAACTATTAACTGTAATGGCAAGTGCGGATGCAATTGTAGGTAAGAATTTAGCGAAGCCTATTTATACTAGTGACGAAGTAAATGCGATTGACTCAAAAGACACGACAATATTAGAAAGTAAAGTAACAATGCAAAGAATGCTATCTTATGGTATGAGCATAGTTGATTTGCAAAAAGCGATTCAAGGTGATATTGACGAAATGACTGCCCTTCTTAATGGGGATAATCTAAAACAAGATTATAGAGCAGTATTGGGAGACAATCCAAACGATATCACTGATACAAAATACGGAAATAATAATGTTATGGGTCCAGATAAGGAAGAAATTCTTCACGGAACTCACGTTGCAGGAATCGTTGCTCAGGTTAGATATAACAATATAGGAGGGGATGGAATTGCTAATAATGTTGAAATTTTGACTGTTCGTGCGGTGCCAGACGGAGATGAGTATGATAAAGATATCGCACTTGGAATTCGTTATGCAGTTGATAACGGAGCGAAAGTAATCAACGGTAGTTTTGGAAAAAGTTTTTCTCCTCACAAACAATGGGTATATGACGCTATTAAATATGCTGAAAAGAAAGATGTATTAATTGTTCATGCTGCTGGAAATGATTCAAAAGACATTGATTCATACAATAACTACCCTAACGATTCTGATGATAAAAAAACAGAATTTGCTGACAACATGATTACTATTGGTGCACTGAATTTTGAGTATGGTGATAAAGTAGTGGCGCGTTTCTCTAATATTGGGAAAGTGAATGTTGATGTTTTTGCACCAGGTGTAAAAATTTATGCTACAACGCCAAATAACACTTATAAATACTTGCAAGGTACTTCAATGGCTTCGCCAAATGTTGCTGGAGTTGCGGCTTTAATTCGTTCTTATTATCCAAAATTATCAGCATCACAAGTAAAACACATTTTGATGGATTCAGGTGTTGCGATTGCTGAAAATGTTGTTGTAGGAGGGAATCCAAAAGACAGCCGTTCTTTTACAACTTTATCTCAATCAGGAAAGATAGTAAACGCATACAACGCCTTGTTAATGGCGGATAAAATGTCAAAAAAATAAAGAGAATAGTTATAAATCCAATGGAAGGACAACTGTCCTTCCATTTTTTATTTAAATACCATGAAAAAACTGCTTTTAATTTCTTTTATTATTTTTAATTTAGCAGCCGTCTCTGCCCAAAGTTCGGCTTATTGGCAACAACATGTTGACTACAAGATGGACGTTGCTATGGACGTTAAAAATTATCAATACAAGGGGACGCAAGAATTAATTTATACTAATAATTCGCCAGACACTTTGAGAAAAGTGTATTATCATTTGTTCAATAATGCTTTTCAACCAGGCAGCGAAATGGATGCGAGATTACACAGCATCAAAGATCCTGATGGAAGAATGGTAAACAAGGTTAAAGTAGATGGTAAAGACGTTAAAGTAAGTCGTATCGAAAGCTTAAAACCAAACGAAATAGGCTACTTAAAGATTACTGATTTTAAACAAGACGGTGTTGCCGCCGAAGCAAAAACAGTGGGTACAATTCTTGAGGTTACTTTGGCTAAGCCAATACTACCGAACAGCAAAACTACTTTCACATTAAATTTTGACGGACAGGTTCCAGTACAAATTCGTCGTTCTGGTAGAAACAATTCAGAAGGTGTTGAATTATCAATGGCGCAATGGTATCCAAAAATGGCCGAATTTGATTTTGAAGGTTGGCATGCTGATCCTTATATCGCCAGAGAATTTCACGGTGTCTGGGGAGATTTTGACGTAAACATTACTATTGATAAAGAATATACTTTAGGAGGTTCAGGATATTTGCAAAATCAAAACGAAATTGGACATGGATACGAAGACGCTGGTGTTAACGTAATCTACCCTAAGAAACTAAAAATGTTAACTTGGCATTTTGTAGCACCTATGGTTCATGATTTTACTTGGGCTGCAGATAAAAACTACATTCATGATGTAGTAAAAGGACCAAATGATGTTGACTTGCATTTCCTTTATAAAAATTATCCAAAGACTATGGAAAACTGGAAAAAGGTTGAGCCGATGATGGTTAAAGTAATGGATTTTTATAATAAAAATATTGGAAACTATCCATACAAACAATATTCATTTATTCAAGGTGGCGATGGTGGAATGGAATATGCCATGTGTACTTTGATGCTAGGAAACGGAACAGTTGAAGGGATTTATGGAACAGCAACACATGAATTAGGACACTCCTGGTTTCAACATATTTTAGCTTCAAATGAATCAAAACACCCATGGATGGATGAAGGGTTTACAACTTATGTAGAAGACTGGGCAGTAAATGAATTAGGAACAAAAAAAGTAGAAAACCCTTTTGAAGGGAATTACAGAGCTTATTACAGTTTAGTAAATTCAGGAAAAGAGCAACCGCAAACTACCCATGGAGATCGTTATGATGAAAACAGACCGTACAGTATTTCATCTTATGTAAAAGGGAGTTTATTTTTGTCTCAATTAAATTACCTGATAGGAGAAGATAAAACAGCAGAAACCATCAAAAGGTATTTTTATGATTTTAAATTCAAACATCCTACACCTAATGACATCAAAAGAACCGCTGAACGTGTTTCAGGCGCTAATTTAGACTGGTATTTAGTGGACTGGACAGAAACGTTGAATACTATTGATTATGGAGTCAAAGCGGTAACTGATAACGGTGATACAACTACTGTAAGTTTAGAAAGAATTGGCAGAATGCCAATGCCTATTGACCTATTAGTGGAGTATACTGATGGAACTATGGAAAGCTTTTATGTTCCATTGCGTATGATGAGTTTTGAAAAAGAGAATCCTAATCCGGAAGTAAAAAGAACGATTTTGAATGACTGGACTTGGGCTGCTTCTAACTACGATTTTACAATTGGGAAAGCAAAAAGCACAATCAAAAAAATCACTATCGATCCAAGCGGATTAATGGCTGATGTAAAACAAGAGAATAACGTTTTTAAACAATAAATTGTATTTCTAAACTTAAGTTTTGGTTCATGAACATTAAATATAACGAATCTAATAAATCAATAGAGATTAAGGATGGGCTTAAAAACTATGCCTTTTTAATAAACTTTTTGATGGTTTTAAATCTACTGAATGCGATTCTAAATTTATCAGATGTAAAAGCAAGCTTTGGTTTTATGAAAATAATATGGTTGGTATTAGGAGTTGTTTCGATTGTGATACTTTATAATTCTATTTTTAAAAAATCAACAAGAGAGAAAATACCTGCTGATCAAATAAAAGGATTGAATAAGCGGATTTTTTTAGGAAGGAAAAAATATTTTATAGAATTAAAGAATGGGAAAACCCGTGATTTATTAGAAGTGAAATCAGAATTAGAATTTACCAAACTGAGTAAGATGTTTACAAAAAATGGAATTCTACAATAAAAACAAAAGGTCGCAAAATTTATATTTTGCGACCTTTTTTGTATTTAGGAAAAGGAGAGTATTGTGTTCAACGAAAGGAAACACTAAATTTGTATCAAACGATTTTATAAAAAGACATGAAACCAAGTATAACAATTATTGGCGCAGGAATTTCAGGACTTTCAGTAGGGTTATATTTGCATCGCGAGGGATTTTCTGTAAAAATTATAGAGGCTAGTGACAGGGTAGGTGGGAGAATTAAGACTGATGTGGTAGATGGATTTAGGCTAGATCGCGGTTTTCAGGTTTTGCTTACCTCTTATCCTGAAGCGAAAATGCTTTTGGATTACGAGGCATTAGAACTTAAAAAATTCTTACCTGGCGCAACTGTCCTTTATGATGGAGGTCAATTTGAAATTGCCGATCCTTTTCGAAGACCTTCAGCGTTATTGTCTACCGTTTTTGCCCCAGTGGGTTCGTTGAAAGATAAATTCAATACTTTTGTATTGAAACAAAAATTAATAAGGAAATCGATTAAGGGCATCTTTTTGCAAGAGCAAAAAACCAGCTTGGAGCAATTGAAAAGTTACGGATTCAGTTCAAAAATGATTAATCGTTTTTTTAAACCCTTTTTCTCGGGTATTTTTCTAGAGAACAAATTGGAAACCCCAAACAGGATGTTTGATTTTGTTATGAAAATGTTTTCAGAAGGTGACGCCGCACTTCCCGCATTAGGTATGGAAGAAATCCCAAAACAACTAGCTATTCAATTGCCTGCCGATACTTTTTTGTACAATACAAAAGTCGTCGACATCCATGAAAACAGCATTTTCACCAACTCGGGTGCTGAAATAAAATCTGATATTATTATTCTTGCCACTGAGGCAAACGAACTTGTTTCTAAATCAAAAAGTAATGTTGAAACCCAACATCGGTCTGTTACTAATGTCTACTTTCAAACTACGATTGCACCTTCAAACAAAGCAGTTGTAATTTTAAACGCCTCTGAAGAAGAAAAAGTGGTAAACAATTTGACTGTCATGACAAACGTCAGCACAGCCTATGCTCCTGCGGGGAAAGTTTTAATTTCGGTATCTTGTAATGGGATCTTAGATTTTGAGGACCAGGAATTAGCAAAAAAAATCAAAGAGGAACTAGAGCCTTGGTTTGGAAAACAAGTGGAAGATTGGTCGCACTTGAAGACCTATAAAGTTAAATACGCATTGCCAAATCTCACTGTTCTTAAAGATGATTTGACAATTGCTGATATGAAAATCAATGACACTTTATATTGCTGTGGCGACCATTTGTTAAACGGTTCCATAAACGCGGCTATGAAGTCAGGGCGTCTAGTTGCAGAGTTGATAATATCAGAGCACGACAAGAAATAATTTTTCAAAACTATCGACTACTTTTTATGGTTTTAAAAAAAAAACAGAAGCAACTTTTGTAAAAGCGGCTTCTGTTTTTTTATTTGATGTTAAATATAATTGTTGTCTTTTAGCCCCGGTAGTAGTGATATCCTTTGCTTTTGTTCTTTAAAAAAGCAAAGATAAAGCGAATGACGGGTGGGTGGCCTTGACGAGAAATCCATTTCTGCTTCTAATAAAGACAATGATAACAATTTAATTACTCTTCTATTTTTCTTAGATTCTCTAACATGTCTTTAGTCATCGTTTCCAAGTCATATTTGTGATTCCAGCCCCAATCTTCTCTTGCTTGGTGATCATCGATACTTGCAGGCCAGCTGTCAGCAATTTTTTGACGGAAGTCTGGTTCGTAAGTAATAGAGAATTCTGGAATATGTTTCTTGATTTCTGCTGCGATTTCTGTTGGCGTAAAACTCATTGCAGCAAGATTGTATGAAGAATGAATTTTAATTTCTTCTTTTGGAGCTTGCATAATTTTTATAGTTGCCGCAATTGCGTCGTCCATATACATCATTGGCATTTTAGTTTCCGATGAAAGGAAACACTCGTATTTTTTATCTTCTAGTGCTTTGTGAAAAATATCTACGGCATAATCAGTAGTTCCACCACCTGGAGGAGAAGAGTAACTGATTAATCCTGGATAACGGATGCTTCTAACATCCACACCAAATATATTATGGTAGTATTCACACCATCTTTCACCAGATTGCTTACTGATTCCATAGACCGTAGATGGTTCCATAATAGTATATTGGGGAGTATTTTCTTTTGGTGTTGTCGGGCCAAAAACAGCAATGCTCGAAGGCCAGAATATTTTTTTAATTTTTCCAGCTTTCGCCAAATTCAAAACGTGAAATAGAGAATTCATATTTAAATCCCAGGCAAAAGCAGGGTTTTTCTCTGCTGTTGCAGACAGTAATGCCGCCATCAAATAGATTTCGTCAATTTTATGAACTTCTACAAGATGCTCAATCTGATTGAAATCCAATGCATTTATTACTTCAAAAGGACCTGAATTAACAACATCGTTATTTAGTTTTCGAATATCGGAAGCGATTACATTATCAGTTCCATATATTTTTCTTAGAGAATGGGTTAACTCGGTACCTATTTGTCCACAAGCGCCTATAATTAATATTTTCGTACTCATTTTAAATATTTTTTGAGTAGCAAAGATAACGTTTTCGCTACTGTTTTTGCAGTGTTGCTTCAGGATTGTAAATCCAATATGAAAACACCTAAAATGATAATTTTTTACTCGTTGTTTTAGCGTTTTTGATGCTATAAATGTAGCATTTGCTATCTAATCGGAATTTGCATATTCGAATCTGTAATTATAAATTTACTTTGTAACTTTGTGGTTCCTTGTAATCGCAATGAAATGAGCATAAAAGAATGTTGACCGCGAGAAGATAGCGGCTTTGCAAAGTACATTGGAACCTAAAAAACAGCAGATAGCTTCACTATGAAATATAAAATAGCAACCTTTCTTTTTTTGATTATTAGTCTTTCTTCGTGTAAAGAGGATGACCAAAAAAGGATTGCAGAGAATGAAAAAGACGCCAAAAAAAAAGAAATTATTTTTTCGAATATAAATAAAGGCTGGGTTTTTTATGACACACCAATAAATACTACTGCAGAAGAAAGTGAAGGCACCTGGAATGAGTTTCGTTTATTTTTGAAGGAGCTGGCTCAAAAACCCAAAACGACTATTGGAGCTTTTCAACAAAAAGCAAAAGCCATTTCAAAAAAAGCGATGGCATTGAATGAAAACCTGCCTATTCAATTTAATAAACCTCAAATTAAAAGCAGAATTTCAACGCTAATTACTAAAGTGCGATTACTGGATTTGTACATCCATTTAGATGCTATTTCAGATAAAAAAGTAGTTGGTTTGATTTCTGAAATCAACAAAGAATTAGCTTCGTTACAGCGTGAAATGGATAAAATTGTTGAAAAAAGCAAAATTCCCGTAGAACTAGGAGAATCTGATTTAATGAAAATGATGGATGCCTCCAGAGCCATTCCCAATAGTAGTCCAACAATAAACGATCCAAATCTCCCTCAAATTGAGTAAAGCTGCCCTATATAACATCTTTGATAATTCGCCTAAAATTCAACAAATCGTTGAACGTTTACAGGAAAATAATCAACCAAAATTACATCTTGATGGCTTGCTGGGATCAGCAACATCTTTTGTCATACGAGCGTTATTTAAAAAAGCAGATGCTCCTTTCCTTATCGTTTTAAACAATAAAGAGGAAGCAGCCTACTATTTGAATGATTTAGAACAAATGATTGGTGATAAGGATGTGTTGTTTTATCCAGGCTCCTATCGCCGTCCGTATCAAATTGAAGACACAGATAACGCCAATGTTTTGTTGCGCGCCGAAGTGCTCAACAGAATAAATTCCCGCAAGAAACCGGCTGTAATCGTAACATATCCCGAAGCGCTATTTGAAAAAGTAGTGACTCGTAGAGATTTAGATAAAAACACATTAAAAGTGTCCGTAGGCGATAAGATATCGATAGATTTTATCAACGAGGTTTTATTCGAATATGAATTCAAAAGAGTCGATTTCATTACAGAACCTGGAGAGTTTTCTGTTCGTGGAGGTATCGTCGATGTGTTTTCTTTTTCAAATGATAATCCGTACCGAATCGAATTTTTTGGAGATGAAGTCGAAAGCATTCGTAGCTTTGATGTATCGACCCAGTTGTCACTTGAAAAACAGAATAAAATTACGATAATCCCAAACGTGGAGAACAAAGTTTTTCAGGAGAACAGAGAAAGCTTCCTGGACTATATTTCAGAGAAAACAGTGCTGTTTATTCAAAATACCGAAGACCTTTTTTCTCAATTAGACAAGCAATTTGCTAGGGCAGAAGAAGCTTTTGAAAAATTGTCAAAAGACATTAAACATGCTACGCCGGATCAATTGTTTTTGAACCAAAAGACTTTTATAAAAAGAGCCTTAGACTTTTCGATAGTAGAATTGAGTCCAACGCCAATTTTTAAAATCGCTAAGAAATTCGAATTCCACATTCAGCCACAACCGTCATTCAACAAGCAATTTGATTTGTTGTTGAACAACCTGAGTGAAAATCAGTTTAACGGTTATAAAAATTATTTATTTTGTTCAAATGAAGGACAGGCAAAACGATTTCATGATATTTTTACAAGTTTAGACGAATCCAACTCAGAGAATATCCGAAAACAATACAATACGATTGTTATGCCTTTGTACCAAGGTTTTATTGATGAAGAAAACCAAATTACCTGTTATACCGATCACCAGATTTTTGAACGCTACCATAAATTCAACATTAAGAGTAGCTATTCGAAAAAGCAAAATATCACTTTAAAAGAATTAACAACGCTGTCCGTTGGTGATTATGTAACACACATCGATCACGGAATTGGACGTTTTGGAGGTTTGCAAAAAATACAGGTCGAAAACAAAACTCAGGAAGCTATAAAACTTGTTTATGCTGACAATGATATTGTGTATGTGAGCATACATTCACTACACAAAATCTCAAAATATACGGGTAAAGACGGAACACCGCCCAAAATTTATAAGTTGGGATCGAATGCCTGGAAAGTTTTAAAACAAAAAACAAAGGCAAGAGTAAAACACATAGCGTTCAATTTGATTCAGCTTTATGCTAAAAGAAGATTAGATAAAGGATTTCAGTTTGCACCTGACAGCTATTTGCAAAACGAATTAGAAAGTTCCTTTATTTATGAGGATACTCCGGATCAAACTAAATCTACGCAGGAAGTAAAAGCGGATATGGAAAGCGATCGTCCGATGGATCGATTAGTGTGTGGTGATGTAGGTTTTGGAAAAACAGAAGTTGCCATTCGTGCTGCTTTTAAAGCAGTGGATAACAGTAAACAAGTCGCAATTCTAGTTCCTACAACTATTTTGGCGTACCAACATTACCGAACGTTTACGGAGCGATTGAAAGACATGCCGGTAACCATTGGTTATTTAAACCGATTTAGAACAGCCAAACAAAAAGCCGAAACTTTAAAAGATTTAGCAGAAGGGAAACTGGATATCGTTATCGGAACGCATCAATTGGTTAATAAAAATGTAGTTTTTAAAGATTTGGGTTTGTTAATTGTTGATGAAGAACAGAAGTTTGGCGTTAACGTAAAAGACAAATTAAAAACTATTGCCGCTAACGTGGATACGCTCACATTGACCGCAACGCCAATACCGAGAACCTTGCAGTTTTCTTTGATGGCAGCGCGGGATTTATCTGTAATTACGACGCCGCCACCCAATCGGTATCCTATTGAAACTAATGTTGTTGGTTTTAGCGAAGAGATGATTCGGGATGCGATTTCATATGAGATTCAACGCAACGGACAAGTATTTTTTATCAATAATAGAATCGAAAACATAAAAGAAGTTGCTGGAATGATTCAGCGTTTGGTACCCAATGCTAGAGTAGGAATTGGTCACGGACAAATGGAAGGGAAAAAGCTGGAAGAATTGATGCTAGCTTTCATGAATGGAGAATTTGATGTTTTGGTAGCAACAACAATTATCGAAAGTGGTTTAGATGTTCCAAACGCGAATACGATTTTTATCAATAACGCAAATAATTTCGGTTTGTCTGATTTGCATCAGATGCGTGGTCGAGTTGGGCGTAGTAATAAAAAAGCATTTTGTTATTTTATCTGTCCACCGTATTCGGCAATGACAGACGATGCCAGAAAAAGAATTCAGGCATTAGAACAATTCAGTGATCTGGGAAGCGGATTTAATATCGCGATGAAAGATTTAGAGATTCGTGGTGCGGGAGATTTATTGGGAGGTGAACAAAGTGGTTTTATCAACGAAATAGGTTTTGACACTTATCAGAAAATCATGAATGAGGCCATAGAGGAATTAAAAGAAAATGAATTCAAGGATTTATATCCTACAGAGAATAATATTGAAACCAAAGAGTACGTAAAAGACCTGCAAATCGATACTGATTTTGAGTTGTTATTCTCTGATGAATACATCAATAACATTAGTGAACGATTGAGTTTATATGGTGAATTAGCGGCTGTAAAAAATGAAGAAGAATTACAAATATTCCAGACAAAACTGATTGACCGTTTTGGGCCAATGCCTCCGCGAGCAATTGCTTTAATGAATAGTATTCGAATCAAGTGGATTGCGACTCAAGTAGGAATTGAGAAACTAGTGATGAAACAAGGCAAGATGATTTGTTATTTTGTATCTGATCAACAATCTGATTATTATCAATCGCAACGTTTTAGAGCGGTGCTACAGTTTGTTCAAAAGCACACTGACCTTTGTAAAATGAAAGAGAAACAAACGCCAAATGGCTTGCGTCTGCTAATCACTTTCGATAATGCAAAATCAACAAGAAAAGCTTTAGAGTTGATGGAGATGTTGGGAAAAAGAGATTAATTTAAGTTCAAAACGGATAGTCTAATGGAATTGCAGCAAGTAATCAGTGTTCAGTACTTTAGTTTTCAGTGCTGGGAAGACATCTTTTTTAGCCCTACACTCTAAGTTTTCTACAGAGTATATAATCTACCGTTTACAGTATATTTAAATCCCTCCATTTCCACATAGGCTCCCCTCCCTCGGAGGGGGCCGTGGGGAGGATTCCTAATTTTTCAAATCTTTGATTACTTTAAAAGCAACATCTACTTGTTCTTCACTTACTAAAATAGTGAATTCATTAGAGGTCGAGATAACTTCATTAATGATAATCCCTTCCCAGGCTAAACGCTGAAAGATGAAGTAATATATACCGGGAACAACAATGTTTTCTTTTGGTAATTTAACAGTGATTGAAGCTAGGTTGTCTAGTTTTTGGATCAGTTTTTCACTTACAAAATGCTTTTCAACTAGGTGGTTTACACTATTGCTTACTACCAGATTGATTTCATTTACCCCTCTGGATGAGGTGTAAAAAACATCAGCTAAGGCATTAATGTCTGATATTAGTTGGGCTTGTTTGTTGAAAACCGTTTCAGAAACAGAGAATGTATAATCCGTCAAAGCAGAGCGTACGGTTATCTCGCCTATATTTTTTATTACCTTATTAATTTTATGATTTAATCTAAAATCAAGTTCTTCCGTTAGTCTCTTTAACGACATTACAACCGCGCCTTGTTTTACTTCTTTGCCAAACTCATTTTCTAATTCTGACATTATATTTCTTGATAATGACGTCAGATTAATAATTCCAAGAGATAGTGCGTTTAATAAAAAAGGCTTTGTTTTGATGTAATTTTCGACAATTGATGAAACAGTTTTCATAATATATTTAGATGTTTTTACTTAGATCTAGTAGTTAATTGATTTATTGGCTGTGTTAAAAACGTATGCAAATATAAATAAAAAACATTTTGTTACAAATATAACATCAAAAATAATCAATTAAAAATGATAAAAGGCATCTATAAGGTGTTCAATAACAAAAGATTTACCTTCTTTATGGATGGCAATGATGTCAAAACGGACATCAACATCGATCTCTTTTTCATTGACATAGGCGTCAACGGCTTTTACAAGTAGTTGAATTTTTTTAGGTTTCACAAAATCCTGAGGCAATCCAAATTCTAGTGAGGAACGTGTTTTTACTTCAACAATAGCAAGGATATTTTCTTTTTTAGCAATGATATCAATTTCTGCTTTTTGAAAAGTCCAATTGGTATTTAAAATAATATAGCCTTCTTTCCTAAGAAATTCTACCGCCATTTCCTCACCCAGCTTCCCTAAATCATTGTGTTCAGCCATTTTATTAATTTTAAACCATTTGAATTCTAATTTTTTTAATTGAAAGTGACTGATGCACTTTGTGGAGTCACTTTCATCTGAACAGTTTCGCCTAAAACAAGTGCACGGTTGTCTCTAATATGACCTGCCGGAAAGTTATAGATAACAGGAATATTGTATTTTTTAGTAACATCTTCTATAATTTCAACGGCATTTTTGCCCCATGGAATATCATTGTCTTTCATTTCTGTCATAGAGCCCACAATGATTCCTTTAACGCTTTCCAAGCAACCGTTACGTTTTAAATTCATCATCATACGGTCTATATGATATAAATATTCATCTAAATCTTCAAGGAATAATATTTTATCTGTGCAGTCAATTGCCGATGGTGATCCTAGTAAACTGTATAGAATAGATAAATTCCCACCTACTAATTCCCCTGATGCACTACCTATTCTGTTTTTTAAGTCAGACGTAATAGTATAACTCAATTTTTCGCCAAATAGAGAAACACGTAAGCTTTCAATCGCTTCTGGAGTTGCTCTGGCAACTGTAACAGGCATAACACCGTGAATGGTTTTAAAGCCCATGGTGTTGAGATGATTGTGTAAAACAGTGATGTCACTAAAACCAACAATCCATTTTGGGTTTTGTTTGAATTTGGTAAAATCCAATAAATCAATGATTCGTACCGTACCATAACCTCCTTTTACACACCAAATCGCTTTAATATTTGGGTTGTCTAATTGCTTCTGAAAATCGGCTGCTCTTTGGGTATCAGTACCCGCTAACTGATTGTCATCTAAACCAATTGTGCTGCCAATAACAACTTCTAGTCCCCAGCTATGTATTAAATCTATAGCAGGTTGCAGGTTATTATCAAGGTTTTTTCTGGCTGTTGCCAAAATTGCAATAGTATCTCCTTTTTGTAAAATGGGTGGTGTTGTCATTAGTGTATGGGCTTGACTGTTGAAAGATTGTAAAATAAAAAATAAAAGTAAGGCTTTATAAAGACCGAAACTACTGTTTATAGGCCAAAATCGGGTAGTACGCATGTTTTTGTTTTTCGGGGATATTTAAAATAAGTTAAGTCATTCAAATAGACTAAAAACCAAAGATAAGGAATTTCAAAAATAATTTGAACTTTGTTCTTAAAATGGAGTATTTTTACTCAAATAGTTGCTGGTATTGAGGGTTATAATTAATTTTTATAAATCAAATATGAGATTTAAACGGTGGTTTTTAGTGTTGTTTTTTATTATGCCAATAATAAATGGATTTAGCCAGCAAAAAAAATATGCGATTCATACAGTTGCATTTTATAATTTTGAAAATCTTTTTGATACTATAAATGACCCCGCTACAAATGATGATGAGTGGACGCCAAAAGGAGCACAACGGTGGACGTCCAAAAAATACAATCAAAAACTACAAAATCTTTCCCGAGTATTACTTGAAATTGGTTCGGCTGAAAACACAAATTCCCCTACATTCATTGGTTGTTCTGAAATCGAGAACAGAGGCGTTCTGGAAGATTTAGTCAAGGAATCAAAAATGGCCAACAAAGAGTATGGAATCATCCATTTTGATTCTCCTGATAAGAGAGGAATTGATGTGGCTTTGTTGTATCAAAAACAATATTTCCGACCTACAACTTATACCAATATTCCTTTAATAGTATACCGAAAAGAAGTTGTGAAAAAGGCGTATTCCAAAATAGAAGCGGAAGAAAAAACGGACGATACCTTACAAATAAGTAATTATAATAACCGTGTCTTTACGAGAGATCAGCTTTTAGTAACTGGTTTTCTCGATGGCGAAGAAATTAATATTATTGTCAATCATTGGCCTTCGCGCTCCGGCGGAGAGAAAAAATCAAGTCCCTTTCGAGAAGCGGCAGGGGAATTAAATAGAAGAATAATAGATTCTTTGCAACGCATAAACCCAAACGCAAAAGTGCTAACCATGGGGGATTTAAATGATGGGCCTTACAATAAAAGTGTAAAAATTGCCCTTGGCGCTAGAGCCAATAAAGCCGATGTTCTTCCATTAGGCATATACAATCCCTTTGAGGATATGGCAAGAAAAGGTTTGGGTACGATTGCCTTCCGGGATTCCTGGGATATTTTTGACCAAATCATGGTTTCGCAATCGCTGATTCAGAATAATTTTTCCTCTTTTAACTATTGGAAAGCAGGGATTTACAACAAGTCTTTTTTAATACAAACTTCCGGCCAATATAAAGGATATCCAAAACGACATTCAGAGTCAGAAGTTGGTTTCAGTGATCATTTTCCAGTTTATATTTACTTGATAAAAGAGGTGAAATAGAAAGTCAGATGGGTTGGTAGGTTAGAAATTTACAATGAATTTGGGGATGGTGTTTTGTTGCGCTTCTAATTGGTAAATTCATTAGAACCTTATTGAAATAGTTTATGATTTTATAAACTTTACCGCTTCAGACTTTTTAGTAACTTAGCGCAACATTAATTAACAACTAAAATAAAATGGCAATTTCAAAACCTTTCAACCTTACTAAATGGATTGATGAAAACCGTCAATTGTTGAAACCACCGGTGGGGAATAAGAATTTATATATGGATTCCGGTGATTATATTGTTATGATTGTTGCGGGTCCTAATGCTCGAAAAGATTTTCATTATAATGAGACTGAAGAATTGTTTTATCAATTAGAGGGTTCTATAAAAGTGATTACACAACAGGATGGCGAGCGCAATGTGTTAGAGCTCCATGCTGGCGATATGTACCTACACCCAGCAAAAGTTCCTCATTCCCCATTGCGTTCAGAGGGCTCAATCGGCTTGGTTATTGAACGAAAAAGGGCTAGACAAGGCTATAAAGATGGGTTACTATGGTTCTGTGAGAACTGCAACCATAAATTACATGAAGTGTATTTTGAACTAAACGATATCGAAAAAGACTTTATACCGCATTTTGAAGATTTTTATAAGTCGGAAGCATTGAGAACTTGTGAAAAATGCGGAACAGTTATGGAGTCCGATCCTCGATTTATGGCCAAAGAGTAAAGTCTATACTGAATTATTTTTTTTAGGAGCTATTTCCCGTCATTCGCTGTATTCCCGATAAATAAAAACTACGGCTTGAAAAAAGCCTTGTTTTTCTAAATCGGGAGATGCCGCTTCTACCGGGGCTATAAAATCGCCAGCGCACAATTCTATCTTTTTTTTTAATTAAGATGAATCGCATAAAGGACTTGGTTTTGAAAAAGAACGTCTTGTTCTTACCAATATTTTATAAGATGATTTTTGTATAATAGGTCTTTAAACAATATCTTTACATAAAAATATAACAATTTAAACCAAAAAAGTTACAATGATAACAATAGCAAATCAATTCGGAATGAAAGAGGCTTTGGCACAATTGGGCATAAAGGACATAAATGAAGGAACATCAACGGGGTTAAATCATTTTTCAAATGGAGAAATCCTTGAAAGTTATTCTCCTGTAGATGGCCAATTGATAGCGAAAGTTAAAACTTCTACAGCTGCAGATTACGAAAAAGTAATGCAGTCTGCTACGGAAGCTTTCAAAACATTCAGATTGATGCCAGCACCGCAACGTGGTGAAATCGTGCGTCAGTTTGGAGAAAAATTACGTGAAAATAAAGACGCTTTAGGTAAATTGGTTTCTTACGAAATGGGGAAATCATTACAAGAAGGATATGGAGAAGTTCAGGAAATGATTGACATCTGTGATTTTGCAGTAGGTCTTTCTCGTCAATTGCATGGATTAACAATGCATTCTGAGCGTCCGCAACATAGAATGTATGAGCAATACCACCCATTGGGAGTTGTTGGGATTATCTCAGCGTTTAACTTTCCAGTAGCAGTTTGGGCTTGGAACACAGCATTAGCTTGGATCGCTGGTGATGTTTGTGTTTGGAAACCATCAGAGAAAACGCCACTGTGTGGAATTGCCTGTCAAAATATAATTGCTGAGGTAATTAAAGAAAATAATCTTCCAGAAGGAATTTCTTGTTTAATAAACGGAGATTATAAAGTGGGGGAAATGATGACTAATGACAAACGTGTACCGTTAATTTCTGCAACAGGTTCTACTCGTATGGGGAAAATCGTTGCGCAAACAGTAGCAGGTCGTTTGGGAAGATCATTATTGGAATTAGGTGGAAACAATGCAATCATCGTTACGCCAGATGCTGATATTAAAATGACTGTTATTGGAGCTGTTTTTGGAGCTGTAGGAACTGCAGGACAAAGGTGTACTTCAACACGTCGTTTAATTATTCATGAAAGTATTTACGATACAGTAAAGGACGCTGTTGTGGCTGCTTACAAGCAATTGAGCATTGGGAATCCATTAGACGAAAACAATCACGTTGGGCCGCTAATCGATACGCATGCGGTTGAAATGTACAATAGAGCGTTAACTAAAGTAGTAGAACAAGGTGGTAAAATTCTTGTTGAAGGTGGTGTTTTTTCGGGAGAAGGGTATGAAAGTGGGTGTTATGTGAAACCTGCAATTGCAGAAGCTGACAATTCATTTGAAATCGTACAACATGAAACGTTTGCTCCAGTATTGTATTTATTGAAATATTCTGGAACTGTTGAAAATGCGCTTGACGTTCAAAACGGAGTAGCTCAAGGATTATCATCTGCGATTATGACGAACAACCTGAGAGAAGCAGAGCATTTCTTATCTGTTGCAGGATCTGATTGTGGTATTGCTAATGTGAACATTGGAACTTCAGGTGCTGAAATCGGTGGTGCTTTTGGAGGAGAAAAAGAAACAGGTGGTGGACGTGAGTCTGGTTCAGATGCATGGAAAGTGTATATGCGTCGTCAAACCAATACAATCAATTATGGAACTTCTTTGCCTTTGGCACAAGGAATTAAATTTGATTTGTAGTCAATAAAAATCATAAACTAAAAAAGGCAATTTGAAAATTTCAAATTGCCTTTTTTTTATTGTAAAAATGTAATGATTGTTGGTTCAGGCTACAAATTAAATGATGCTCCAATATTAAAAACAAACTGATTGTTTAAATGGTCGAATCCATTTACGTTTTTATCATATTTAGCAATCGGCACTCCAGCTTCTCCGAATAATCCAAAACCTTCGGTAAAGAAATAACGGAAGCCTAAATGAGCTCCAAAATTTTTCAAACCTAAATCTAAACCAGGATAAACATCCATTTTAGGATCTAATTGCATTACACTTCCTAGGTTAGCATTGAAACGTGCTTTAAGGTCGATACGATCTCCAAATGATGGGGTTTCTCCAAGTGCATTGGTATTTACAGATAATAAGTAATTTGAGGTAAGTCCCAAGGACATGTTTTCTCCAATTCCAAAATCAGAAGAAATGAAAATTCCTGTCCCTCCATCTTGTATGTTAAAACCTACTTGACCTTTTACATCTCCGTTTCCTTTGAAAGCTTGTGCGTTAATAAGACCTACGGTACATAGTAATAATAATGTAATTACCTTTTTCATAATTGTGTTTTTTTTAATAAAATCGCTACAAAATTAACCTTTTATAATTTAATTTCGTCCCTTTTCATCAAAATACAAAGTGTTCAAGGGTTCACTTTGCCAGAATTCTTTAGTGTCGATATCCATTATAGTCAAAGGGCCTTTAAAAGCGGCTCCCGTGTCTACATTCCAGACACAAGCCATTTGTGTAGGTTCCGTTTTACCGATGCGGGTGACGGGGGTATGTCCTATGTAGATTTCGTCATAAAGTGTCAATCGTTTTGGATAAGTCAAATCATTGGGTTTAATACTTCGGTCTAATGACAAGGCCGTTTCCCACAAGGTTCTATCCCAATAAAATAATTTTGGGTAAAATTCATAAGTAACCCCATTCATATTTGTAAATCCGGCATGAACAAAAAGGCGTTTCCTATCATCAAGATAATAGTCCTTTAACGAAAGTAAAAAGTCAACATGTAATTGTTTTGTACTAGCATCTACTTTTTCATAAGCAAGTACAGTTGCCTCGCCACCATGCTTGTACCACATAAGGTTGTCTTTGCTGTCTTTTAGCCAATGCAATAATAATTCGTCATGATTACCCCGAATAAAGATGCAGTTGTTTGTAGTATTCAATTCAATTAAGTAATCGAGGACTTGTGGAGATTGGCTCCAGCCATCTACATAATCTCCTAAAAAAATCAAAGAATCTTCCTTAGTAACCTTGGCTCTTTCCATGATTTGGTGTAGTGCACGTAAGCCTCCGTGTATATCTCCTATAACTAATGTTCTCATTTTGTGTTTGGTCAATCGCGATTATAAAAAACAACAATAATGTTTTTTTTCTAATCCATAAAATTAAGGAAAAGAGTTGGGAAGTGAGAATTTTTATGCTTTTTTTTATCTAAAAAGAAAATGGAACCAAAAATAGCATACCAAGTAAAAGCAGTCCGATTGTGTTTAAAGTAGTTTTTTTGAACATTAGTAATTCAACTTCTATGAGAAAGACCCGATCATTAATTCTGGCAAACTATATACTAATTGTTAGGAAGGAAGGTTAGATTGGGGAAAGTAGGATAATTGAAATTTTGTGCGAATTAGATTGCGGTCATAGGTGGATATTTAAATATTTTTTTTATTTAATGTCTTGATTATGAAATAAAACACCTTTTTTTAACTACCAAAATATCACTATTTTTGGTGATTGTTTACTGTGGTATTTTGAAGTAACTTTACAAAAAAAATTTCTGTAATGAATACACTTATCGTCTTATCGCTTTTAATTATTCGAATGGTCGCCAATTTCATTAATGACCTTTTTACTGCTGCTTGTCACTTTTAAGAGCTATTAGTAGAAGATAATTTTTTTTAAAGGAAGTATCGCCACTGCAGATGCTTTCTCGCAAACCCTTGTCTAAATTTTTGTAAATTTTGTCAGAAACTTAAAGCACTAATAAATTGAGGTTGCAAGTTTCTAAACAGCATTTCGTATATTAGTTTTCTTATAGTGACTTAATTTTTTTATTTCACATCGTACTTCATCTTTCTCAAAATTCGCATCGCTTCTTTAAAAGACAGATAGATGTGGGGGAAAGGTTTTAAAAGAGACTTTGCTTCTTCTAGTTTTTCTTTAGCATCATCAAATCCGTTGAGGTAACAAATCATGAAGGTAGAGGGTAAATTTTCCAGATCTTTGCGCTCACTTGCGGTTAATGTGACTCCCTTTTTTAGTTTTTCTAACACAGCAAGATTAGAATTGTAAATGTGATAAAGCATTTTCCGGCTGAATTCTGGAGGTTGGAAGAGCATTTCATTTTCTATTTTGTAATAACCATTTTCATAAAAATAGATGGTTTGTTTCTCTAAGGGATAATAACTCGTTTTATCATTCAGGCCCAAAGAAAGGTATTCAATGATTGTAAAAGTATCGTCATCATAAGTGATCGTAACCACATCTTGAGCAGAATAAAACAATTTAATTTGCTCATTTATCAGCTCTATATCAACGCGTGACAAAAACGTTTTGTCACGCACTCTTTTTGGAATTCCAGCCCAGCAAATCACAAATAATTCTTTGAATACTTTGTATTTAGGCGCCATGTCTTTGTGGCGAAAATTCATAAAATCAAATACGCCGTCTAAAGTATATTCGATATTGTTTCTGGCATTATTCTCAATTCCGATTACGGTTTCCGAGTTTTGAAAATTCTTTTTTATTTTTTCTTCCGTTGGCATCGTGTTGCTGCCGTGTCTGATAAAGACACTATTGACTAGAATAGTATGGATTCCTTTTTTAAAATAAGAGGTGTTGTTTTTTGGTTTTACGGTCACTAAACCAATCACTTTGTCTTTTGGTAAATTCGGGAAAGGGACATTTTCATATTGAATCTTAGGAGGGTTTTCTAAATAAGCATTCACTAAATTTTGAATGTGGCTGTCATCAAAAAAATCCACCCCTACGATTTCATTATCTTGATCTTCGACGCCTACCACAATATAAGAATTGTTTGCAGGGTTGGAATTAGTTAAAGCGCAAATATGTTTTAAAAACTTTGCTTTTCCTTCACGAGTGTGCAGGTTCAATTGGCGCTTTTTGTCATAAAAGCTACTCTCGTCATTTTGGGCGAGCAGGTTTTTAATTAAAAGGCGCTTGTTGATCATTTAGATTACCATTATTGTTGATTACTCCGTTGGATAAAAATATTTAAAAAACTGAGTGCCTTTAGCGTTTTGCTTTAATCCTTTTTTACGATTGTTGAAGAAGCTTGTGCAGTACTCATCACTACTAAATCGGCAATATTAACATGGTACGGTCTAGATACAACAAAGTGAATAATATCAGCAATATCTTCTGGTTGTAGGGGTGTGAATCCTTGGTACACTTTTTCGGCTCTATCTGTATCTCCTTTAAAACGCACTTCACTGAATTCAGTTTGCACCATTCCGGGGTGAATAGCACCCACTCGTATTCCAAATGGATTTAAATCCATTCGCATGCCTTGATTTAGTGCATCAACTGCATGTTTTGTGGCACAATATACGTTCCCGTTTGGATATACCTCTTTGGCGGCGGTAGAACCGATATTGATAATATGACCTGATTTTCTTTCAATCATTTGGGGAATTATGGC
This sequence comes from Flavobacterium sp. Arc2, assembly GCF_041431385.1. NCBI lineage: Bacteria > Pseudomonadati > Bacteroidota > Flavobacteriia > Flavobacteriales > Flavobacteriaceae > Flavobacterium > Flavobacterium sp. Arc2. The sequence continues at coordinate 56,389 of NZ_JASMRH010000013.1, forward strand.
TTTCGAAACATATAATAACCCTTTTACATTTATATCGATCATGGCATCCCAATCGTCTAAATTACCTGTTTGAATAGGATCTAATCCGTGTGCGTTACCGGCATTATTAATAAGAATGTCGATGGTAGAAAAGTCAGCGGGTAAAGAAGCGATGCTTTCTGATACGGCTTTTTTATCGCGTACATCAAATAGTAAAGTATGTACCGCTGTCAGTTTTGAAAGTTCTTTTTCAAGTTCGGCCATTCGGTCCTCGCGCCTGCCGCATAGGATAATTTTATAATTGTTTTTTGCTAATATTTGTGCGGTTGCTTTACCAATTCCGCTAGTTGCACCGGTTATTAAGGCTGTTTTACTCATGGTTTATTATTTCTATTGAAATCACTATTGTTGAAGTTATTTTTATTTTTTTAGATGGAAAATCTGCGATGAATTATAAGACATCTTGCCCCATGCTTTCTGCCCAGATGGCAAACCAATCTTCTTTTTCAAGGTCTAATTCGACCGCTTTCATTAACGATTGTATTCTGGCGACATTTACCGTTCCGGCAATAGGAAGAACTTTGGCTGGGTGTTTTAAAACCCAAGCAAGTAAAAGTGTATCAGCACCAAGATGGTATTTTGAGACCAATTTAGCCAATATTTTTTTCAGTCGATGCGTTTGCGGGATATCGTTTCTAAAAACAAATCCTAAGGGATTCCAAGACATCGGACGAATGTTGTTCAATTGCATGTAATCAAAACTTCCGTCAACCATAGGTTCAAAATTTGTTGCCGAGAATTGTACCTGATTGTAGCTAACTTCTGTTTTTTGACGAATTAATTCGGTTTGAGAACTAGTAAAATTAGAAAGTCCGAAGTCAAGTATTTTTCCTTCAGATTTTAGTTTTTCTACGGCTTCGGCAATATCATCTGCTTGCATCAACGGACTGGGTCTGTGCAGCAAAAATACATCTAAATAATCAGTTTGTAAATTCTTTAACGATCGTTCAACTGACCAGATAATGTGTGACTTAGAGTAGTCGTAATGTTTGATTTTGTTGTCCCGGTTTTCAGCCAGCATTTGGATTCCACATTTAGAAATCAGCTGCATTTTTTCTCTCGCTACTTTGCTTGAAGTAAATGCTTTTCCGAAGGCAGCTTCGGTAGTGTAAGAACCATAAATATCGGCATGGTCAAAGGTGGTAATTTTGTTTTCTAAACAGACATGGATCATGTTTTCCATTTCCTTTGGAGTTAGGTTTTTATCCCAAATCCCCCAATTCATTGTGCCTGCTATAATAGGCGATAATATCGTTTTGCTCATGGTTTTTATTTTTTACTGAAACCCGTAATTTTTGTAATTCAAAGTATATTTTTCAAAGTTCTTAAAAATATAAAAATTGTATCATAATTAGTCCTTAAAATTAGGACTTTATTCGAAGTTTTAACCATTTTTTAACATCTTACCTCTAAAAAATAATTCAATTTGCACTCTCAAACATAAGGCATTAAATTCAAGGTTTTAAATACATCAATATGGAAGAAAATACATCGACTTTAGACATTAGAGCAATCAATGAAAAAATCGAAAGAGAGAGCGCATTTATCGACCTCTTGACAATGGAAATGAATAAAGTGATTGTGGGTCAAAAGCACATGATTGAAAGATTATTAATCGGACTTTTGGGTCAGGGACATATTTTATTAGAAGGTGTTCCTGGATTAGCAAAAACGTTAGCTATAAACACCCTTTCCCAAGCGGTACACGGATCTTTTAGCAGGATACAGTTTACACCGGATTTATTGCCGGCAGATGTTGTGGGGACGATGATATACAACATTAAGCAAAATGAATTCTCTATAAAAAAAGGACCTATTTTTGCTAATTTCGTTTTAGCAGATGAGATTAATCGTGCGCCAGCTAAAGTGCAATCGGCATTATTAGAAGCGATGCAGGAAAAGCAAGTGACCATTGGAGACACTACTTTTAAATTGGACAGACCTTTCTTGGTATTGGCAACTCAAAACCCAATTGAACAAGAAGGAACATACCAACTTCCAGAAGCGCAAGTCGATCGTTTTATGTTAAAAACGGTTATTGACTATCCTAAAATGGATGAAGAGCGTATGGTTGTTCGTCAAAACTTAAAAGGAAGTTACGAGAAAGTGAACCAAGTTGTTTCTGTAGAACAAATTCTACGTGCACAAGAAGCGGTACGCGAAGTGTATATGGACGAAAAAATCGAAAAATATATTCTTGATATTATTTTTGCTACTCGTTATCCAGAGAAATACAAACTAGCTGACTTGAAACCATTAATCAGTTTTGGAGCTTCGCCGCGTGGAAGTATCAATTTAGCTAATGCAGCCAAATGTTATGCTTTTATAAAACGTCGTGGTTATGTAATTCCAGAAGACGTTCGTGCCGTTGTTCATGATGTATTGCGTCATAGAATTGGGGTTACTTATGAAGCAGAAGCTGAAAACGTTACCTCTGTTGATATTATCAATAAAATTATAAACGAAGTTGAAGTACCTTAAAGTTTGTTTAATGTTTAAATTTTCAGGTTGTTAAATGGCAACTTTGAAACATTAAACTTTTAAACTTTAAACAAATTATAGAATGGATACAAAAGAGCTTTTAAAAAAAGTACGAAAAATAGAGATTAAAACCCGTAGATTGAGCGATCATATCTTTTCGGGGGAATACCACACTTCATTCAAGGGGCGCGGAATGACTTTCAGTGAAGTACGTCAGTACCAATATGGGGATGACATTCGTGCGATTGACTGGAATGTTACGGCGCGTTACAATGAAGCTCACGTAAAAGTCTTTGAAGAGGAGCGTGAATTAACGATGATGTTGATGGTTGATATCTCAGGATCGGAAAGTTTTGGTTCTAAAAACCAATTCAAAAAAGACATTGTTACGGAAATTGCTGCAACCATGGCTTTTTCGGCAACACAGAATAATGACAAAATTGGGTTGATTTTATTTTCTGACCAAATTGAATTATACATTCCGCCAAAAAAAGGAAGGTCACACGTCTTGCGTATCATTCGTGAATTGATAGAGTTTGAACCCAAAAGCCATAAAACAGATATAGGTCAAGCATTAAAATTTTTATCCAGCACTCAGAAAAAGAAAGCGATAGTATTTGTTATTTCTGATTTCATGTCCGAAAATTATGAGCATCCGTTGAAAATCGCGTCTAAGAAACATGACATCACGGGAATTAGGGTGTACGATATTAGAGAACAAAAAATGCCAAATATAGGTATGGTGCCAATGACTGATGCCGAAACAGGAGAAACACAATTAGTTGACACTAGTTCGAAGACAGTTCGATTCAATTATGAGAAATATTATAATGACCAATTAATTTATTTCAAGGAAACATTCAGTAAGTCAGGCGCTGGTGTAGTAAATACTAGGGTTGATGAAAGTTATGTGACCAAATTATTAGGCTATTTTAAATCGAGGTAATGATTAACGATTGAAGATTAACGATTTTTGATCTAAGATTTTAATAGAATGTTTAAAAGATGAACAAACAGATTTTAGAAGACCGATTGATAGATTTTGCAGCTTTAATTATTAATGTTGCCAATAATTTTGAGGAAAATTATGCAGGAAATCACCTTGCAGGCCAAATAATTCGTTCAGGAACATCGTCAATCAAAAATTAGTGCCTCAAATTGAACATAAAAAATGAATAAATTTTACCTACTAGTACTGCTTTTTTCCACTGCTATTTTTGCCCAGCAAAAACGAGTGGTAACCAGTATAGATACGACTAAGAACAAAATTGGCGCCGAGTTTAAATTGACGGTAAAAGCGTCAGTGGATACTTTATCTAAAGTTGATTTTCCAAAACTTAAAAATATCGGAGCTCTCGAAGTAATTCGGTCTTATCCTATAGACACGATTAAAAATAATGACCGTTATGAATTAATCAAAAAATATGGGTTAACACAGTTTGATTCTGGGAAATATACGATTCCAAGTATAAAGATTCTTATTAACAGTAAACCATATTTAACGGACTCGATTTCTGTTGACGTGGCAAATGTTGAGGTGGATACTTTAAAACAGAAGATGTATGATATTAAAGACATTGTTCCGGCAAAGAGTTCGATAGGTGACTGGTGGAAATACTTATTGATTATAGCTTTAATTCTTGGGATAGGAGCATTAGTTTATTGGATTGTTAAAAGACAACAAAAGAAAAAGATTGAAGAAGAGGTGTACAAAACACCAATAGAAAAAGCAACCAGCTTACTGAATACCTTAGAGCAAAAAGAACTTTGGCAAAAAGGAGAAGTGAAAGCTTATTATAGTGAATTGACAGATATTGCTCGTAATTATATTGAAGAAGCAATTGATATTCCAGCTATGGAAAGCACAACTTCAGAGTTGATTTTGGGTCTTAGAGCTGCTTCTGTAAGAAAGAAAATGACAGTTTCGCAAGAGACAATAGAGAACTTGGAACGTGTTTTAAAACAAGCCGATTTGGTTAAATTTGCCAAATCTAAACCAGTAGAGTACGAAATTACCGAGGATCGTAATAAAATACAAAAAGCAATTCTTACACTAGACAGTTCTATTCCTGTAGAAGTCGAAATTGAAGAGGATACTTTATTGAATGAAGCACAAAAACAAAAACAGATCCAAATTCAACTAAAGAAAAAGAGAAGTAAACGCATACTAATTGCAGTGGCTTCGGTTGTTTTCTTATTGTTAGCAACTACCACTTATTTTATCGCTACTAAAGGATTTGATTATGTAAAAGATACAATTATCGGACATCCTACCAAAGAATTGCTTGAAGGAGAATGGATAAGAAGTACGTACGGAAACCCGGGAGTTGCTATTGAAACGCCAAAAGTGCTACGAAGAATTGATTTAACAAAATCGCTTCCAAAAAATGGTTTGCAGCTAGTTAAAGAAATGCAATCTTTTGCCTATGGTAGTTTTGTGGATAATTTTTATTTGATGGTTTCTACAATTAAATACAAGCAAGAAGCCGAAATTGATTTGAAGAAATCGATGGAAGTTACCTTACAGACATTAGAATCTCAGGGAGCACAAAATATGATAGTGAAACAAGAAGATTTTGACACTAAAGAAGGGGCTAGTGGTTTAAAATCATATGGAACGTTTTCAAGATTCAATGTCGATTCTAATAGCAGCGAAAAGCTGTATTATGAAATAGTGCTATTTAGTCAAGAAGGCGGATTGCAACAAATCATGATTTTCCATGAAGAAGGGGATTCGTACGCCAATGAAATATCAGACCGAGTCTTGAGCTCTGTCGAATTAATACAAGTAAGTAAATAATGGGAAATATCACATTTTTAAATCCTGAGTTTTTCTGGTTGTTTCTTTTGATTCCAATAGCCATAGTGTGGCTATTTGTGAAGAGAAACGATCAGTCAGCAACTTTAAAAATAAGTTCAATTAAGGGATTTAAATCTTCAGAATCTTTATTGGCGAAGCTAAAGCCTTATTTGAGCGTATTAAGATTAGCTGCATTAAGCTCTTTGATTGTAGCTATGGCTAGACCTAGAACGGTTGACATCAGTAATAAAACAAAGACGACAAAAGGGATAGACATCGTTATGGCAGTCGATGTGTCAGGAAGTATGCTCGCCAAAGATTTGAAGCCGAATAGAATGGAAGCTTTAAAAAGAGTAGCCGCTGATTTTGCAGATGAAAGACCTAATGACAGAATAGGACTTGTAGTTTATGCTTCTGAAGCTTATACGAAAACTCCAGTTACCAGCGATAAAGCCGTTGTTCTGGAGGCCATCAAGAGTATAAAATATGATAATGTTTTACAGGATGGAACTGGAATAGGAATGGGATTAGCAACGGCTGTAAATCGTTTAAAAGATAGTAAAGCCAAGAGTAAAGTGATTATCCTTTTAACAGACGGTGTGAACAATGCAGGTTTTATTGAACCGGAAACGGCGGCAGACATCGCAAAACAATATGGGATTAAAGTTTATACGATCGGGATTGGAACAAACGGTATGGCAGAATTTCCATACGCGGTAGCTGCCAACGGTGATTTTTTATTCAAAATGATGAAAGTCGAAATTGATGAAAAGCTAATGAAAAGTATTGCCACAAAAACTGATGGACGCTATTTTAGAGCAACAAGTAACAGCAAACTGGCTGAAATTTATGGCGAAATCAATAAACTGGAAACGACTGAAATTGAAGAATTAAAATTCTATGATTATGATGAGAAATACAGGCCTTTTGTTTGGCTTGCCGGTTTCTTATTATTAGCTGAGATAGGATTAAGAAATACGGTTTACAAAAGCTTTATATAGAATCCTTCGCCCAGCCCCTAAGAAGGATGTGGAAATTGGACGTGAAAATTGGGATTTGACTTTTGGAATTTGGAATTTGTCCCGATTATTCGGGATTGGAATTTAGAAAATTATGGAATTAGACGAAATAAAATATTTATACTTACTTTTTATACTGCCAGCAGTGGTGGTACTATTCCTATACAATTTATATTGGAAAAGAAAAAAGAAAAAGGAATTTGGTGATCTGGAATTAATAAAAAAATTGAGTCCAGAATCTTCTGTTTTTAAACCTGTTTTTAAACTGGTTGTAATTCTTTTGGCTTTGACGGGATTGATTTTTGGGTTAGTTAATCCAAAAATTGGAACTAAAATGGAAACAGTAAAACGAGAAGGAATTGATATCGTTTTTGCGATGGATGTATCCAAAAGTATGCTGGCGGAAGATATTGCTCCAAGTCGATTAGAAAAAAGTAAGCAGATTGTTTCCCAAATTATCAATGAATTAGGAAGTGACAGAATAGGGATTGTGGCCTATGCAGGTAGTGCTTTTCCGGTATTGCCCATTACTTCAGATTACAGTGTGGCAAAAATGTTTCTGCAAAGCATGAATACCGAAATGGTATCATCGCAAGGAACGTCGTTAGATGAAGCCATAAAGCTATCTTCCACTTATTTTGACGATAAGAGTAAAACTTCGAAGTTGCTTATTTTGATTTCTGATGGAGAAGATCATTCTGACGGTGCTCAAGCTGCCGCAGAAGAAGCGAATAAGCAGGGAATGAGAATTATTACGATAGGGTTAGGAACTGAAAAAGGAGGAACGATTCCTTTAAAGAAAAATGGTGTTGTAGAAAGTTATCAAAGAGACAACAATGATGAAGTTGTTGTTACAAAATTGAACCGTGCTAGTTTAGAGACGATTGCTAAAGCGACCAAAGGTGGCTATATCGATGGGAATAATACTAAAGAAGTCGTGGCGTACATTAAGAATACATTAGATAAAATTCAAAAAACCGAATTTGAATCTACGCAAATGGCCGACTTTCAATCACAGTTTCAATGGTTCCTAGGATTCGCTTTTGTGTTGTTGTTTTTGGATCTATTTTTGCTGGAAAAGAAAACAAACTGGGTGAAGAAGTTGAATTTATTTAACGAAGAAAAATAAATGTCTATTCTTTAAGAGGTTTAGCTTCTAAGGAATAGCATAATTTAAGAAAAATGAAGAATTTTAAAAAATACATATTTACGACTTTCGCGCTTCTTTTTTTAGGGCTGGGGGGAGTATTGGCACAAGAGAAAGATAAAAGTTTGCCTAAAGCAAATGAGGAATATGCAGACAATAAATTTGTTGATGCAGAAGCTGATTATAGGATTTCAAGTTCAAAATTTCCAAATGGAACTGCTGCTCCTTATAATTTGGGAAATGCGATCTACAAACAAAATCAAGCTTCTGAGGCTAAGTTTGCTTACGCCAAAGCAATTAAAAGCACTAAATCAAGATCTGAGAAGCACAAGGGCTTTCATAACTTAGGGAATGTGTTTATGAAGGAAAAAAATTACACAGAGGCCGTTGAAGCATATAAAAATGCGTTACGCAATGACCCTACTGATGAGGAAACAAGGTACAATTATGCATTGGCAAAAAAGATGCTAAAAGAAAATCCGCCTAAAGACGACAAAGACAAAAAAGACAAGGATAAAAAGGACAAAGACAAAAAAGATCAGGACAAGAAAGATCAGGACAAGAAAGACAAAGACAAAGATAAGAAGGACGATAAGGGCGATGACAAGGATAAGGATAAAAAAGATGGGAAGAACAAGGATGATAAACCCAAAGATCAAGAGAAACCGAAACCACAACCTGGTGGAATTTCGAAACAACGATTAGAAAATCTTTTGGATGCTGTAAACAATGAAGAAAAGAAAATTCAAGATAAAGTAAACGCCACTAAAGTAAAAGGAAAACCAACAAAAACAGAAAAAGATTGGTAATTGAGATTTTTTGCGGGAAGAATAAAACAAAGTGCTAAAACAGAGAACAAAATAAATCCGAAAGGAAAGATAAGTGTTGAATAAAAGATGAAAAGATATTTAATTTTAATACTGTTAAGTTTTCAAGGACTTTTGGCTCAGGTACAATTTGAGACTAAAGTGAGTAAAACCACGCTCGGACTAAACGAAAGGTTGCGAGTTGATTTTGCGATGAACATCGATGGGGATAATTTTACTGAGCCTTCTTTTGACGGATTTAGAGTTATTGCAGGACCAAGTCAACAAGTGAGTCAGTCTTGGATAAATGGACGTAGTACTTTTGAAAAAGTGTACTCTTACTACCTTCTACCCAACCAAAAAGGGAATCTAACAATCAAGCAGGCGACTATTGAATACAATGGGCAGGTTTATAAAACTAGTCCGGTAAAAATAAATGTAACCGCCGCGGTTGAACAACCTAGAGATCCTAATGATACCAGTATTTCTGCAGACAATAATTTGTATTTAATTGCTGATATTTCTAAGACAAATCCTTATGTAAATGAACCTATAACGGTTGTTTACAAATTGTATTTCAGTAATAATATTGGGATAAGCAATTTTAAAGAACTCAATAAGCCAAAATACAATGATTTTTGGAGTCAAAACATTGAGATTAAACAATTAGTTGCCGAAGAAGGAATGTTCAAAGGGGAACGTTATCGTTATATCGTACTTAAAAAAGCAGTTTTATACCCACAAAAATCAGGTAATTTAACTATTGAGCCACTGTCATTGGATATCGATGTGCAATTGCCCACAAACCGTAGGGACGTTTTTGGTCGTGTTGTTATAGCTGATGATAGTAAAAGAGTATCTGCAGGTGCGAAAACGATCAATGTAAAACCACTTCCTGAAGCAGGAAAACCAGATGATTTTTCAGGTGCTGTAGGAAATTTTGGTTTCAAAGTGACGCCTACAAAAACGAGTTTGAAAAACGGGGAAAGCCTTGACTTGGTAGTGAGTGTTACCGGAAAAGGGAATATGAAGTTATTCAATTTACCAAAGCCGGTTGTTCCTAATGCTTTAGAAATGTATGATGCGGTTCACGGTGAAGATGTGAATACGTCGTTAGCAGGAATGTCAGGGAAAATTTCAGACAGTTATACAATAATACCACAATACAAAGGTAATTATCCTGTAAAACCAATGCAATTCTCTTATTTTGACCCTGGATCAGGTAAATACAAAACGATAAGCTCTCCTGAGATAATGATTACTATTTTAGATGGTCCCACTGCTTCTGATGCAGTAGCCTCCAATTCAGGAAATGGTAAAAATAAAATTTCTGCTACAGAGCAGTTCAAATTTATCAAATTGAAAACAAATTTTGTGGCGATTAATAAAGATGATTTCTTTGGTTCCAAATTGTTCTATGGTTTATTGTTTTTTCCTTTTTTGTTGCTGCCAATAATAGTGTTGCTGAAGAAGAAAAAAGAAGCGATTGATGGAGATGTAATAGGGAATAGGATAAGAAGAAATAATAAACTGGCAAAGAAATATTTATCGCAAGCCAAAAAGCAGATTAATAATAAAGAGCCGTTTTATGTTGCCCTTGAGAAAGCAATGCATAACTTTTTGAAAGCTAAATTGCATATTGAAACTTCAGAGATGAGTAAAGATAATATCAAAGAACTTTTGTTGACCAGGAATGCAAATCCTGTGGCAGTAGATGACTTTATTGCGCTAACTGAGAATTGTGAAGTTGCGAGATACGCTCCTTCATCTAGTGCGACCATCCAAAAAGATTATGATAAAGCAGTGTCGATAATTTCTGATTTGGAAAAACAAATCTAAAATTGACAATAAATAATTTATAATTGACCATCCGAAAAATGAAGAATATTTTTTATATATTATTACTGACAACTCAAGTTTTCTTTGCTCAAAATGGCTTTGAAACGGGAAATGATTTGTATAAAGCAGGAAAGTACGACGAAGCGATTGATGCTTATGGAACTGTGTTGAAATCAAACAAGCAATCTGCAGAATTGTATTTTAACCTTGGGAATTGCTATTATAAGTTAAATAAAGTGGCACCAGCTATTTATAGCTACGAAAAGGCCTTAGTGTTGAGTCCAAATGACCGTGAGGCCGCAAATAACCTTAAGTTTGCCCAAAAACGTACCATTGATGAAGTAAAAGTAGTTCCTAAAGTTGGGTTTGCCAAGTTGCTTCGTGATTTCACCGCAATTTACCATTACAATACTTGGGCATGGATTGCCGTAGGATTAGCAGTTTCATTTTTACTGGCTTTTTTAGGGTATTACTTTTCAGAAACCACAGTAGTCAAAAGGATTTCGTTTTTTGTCATGTTTGCACTTATTATTTCCATATTTATAGTAATTGCAGCTGCCGTCTTTGAAAAAAGCCATTACGATAATGAAAAACCAGCTATTGTTTTTGTAGAAATTGCAGAGGTAAGAAGCGAGCCGCAAAAAGGAAGTGCCGTTATTTTTGTGCTTCATGAAGGGACAAAAGTCTATGTTGAAGAAGAAGTAGACAGTTGGAAAAAAGTCCAATTAACGGACGGTACAGAAGGTTGGATCGAAAACAGTGCTATCAAGGAAGTGAAGTAGTTTTTCTTCACTACTCAAACACTGTGAAATCAAACATCATTCTGTTTTCTTGGTTTCTCTAAAATCAGTATACCACTTTTCTAAGGAAGGATAAATATATTTTGAAACTTCTTGAATGGGGTTGTAAAACATGGATTTATTAAGTGTCTCTTCTTTTGCAATCATATTGTTTATATTGATTTTCTGAAAAAGATTAATTACAACGCTTAAAAGCAAAATGGTTTTTAGAACACTAAAAACACCTCCTGCCAGTTTATTGAATATTCCTAAGAAGGCAAAGTCCATAATTCCCGTTAGTACTTTTGCTAATATATGAACGGCCAATACTACTCCGATAAACGTGAGCCCAAAAGCGATTATTTCGATATATTCTGGAGGCCAGGAAACGTGATTGGCAAGCATTGCTCTTATCATGTAAGAGAATTTTATAGCCATATAGATTCCTAGAATAAGTGAAATCAAGGAAGCCAGTTCAATAAAAAGCCCATTTTTCATGCCTTTGAATAAAGCATATAGAAGTAATGCACCCAAAACAATATCTAAAAAACTCATAGTTTAAGAATAAAGAGATTAGAACAAAGATAGAAGAATAAAGAAAATAGAGGGAAGAACAGAGAGAAAAGAAAGCAAAAGAGAAAAGTCATTAAAAGAATAAAGAAAAATAGAGAATAGAAAATACCGAAGTCAAAAACGTAGTTCCTATCTTTGCCAAAATCAATTTTTTCAAACGCAAAGAATGAGGACTTTTGTCTTTATTCTTTATTTTATTTTCTAAAAAAATGTCAAGAGACAACCAACTTAAAGAACGCTGGGAACAGCTTGTAGATATACTTTCCAATCAATTTTCACAAGGAGAAGACCTAGATTTAGATGCCATCATATACCTGATTGGGGTTCAAGAACTCGGGAAAGTACACCGTGAATATAAGAAAGACGAAAAATTAAACCTGATGCATATTGCGATTTGCCGTTTATTAGAACCTTACGGATTCTATGAATTTGAATTCTTCGATGAAGAAGGCTGGCCGCATTATCGCGTTAAAGAGGAGTTGCCAACGCTTAAAGCAGGAGAACAATCCGTTTTAATGAAAGAAGCTATTGTGAATTATTTTATCGAAAGAGAGTTGATTGAGTAATCATTTTTCGGTAAACACTCATGAATTAATAGGCTACTGGCTAAACTTTGAAATTTAAACTTTAAACCTGAAACAAATTTTTGTAAATTTGCACTCTCAATTATTGGATGAAAATGATAGATAAGATAAAAGAATATATTGGGGAAGCGCAAGCATTCTCAACACAAGATAAAGCAGAATTAGAGACATTTAGAATTAAATTTCTTGGAAGCAAAGGACTGTTGAAAGAGCTTTTTGCTGAGTTCAAGAATGTTCCTAATGACCAAAAAAAGGAATTTGGACAAGTAATCAATTTACTTAAAACTTCCGCAGAAGAAAAAGTAAAAAGCATTCAGGAAGCATTCGAAAGTAAAGAGGAAACTAAAGGTTTTTATGGTGATTTAACGCGTTCGGCTGAACCGATAACTATTGGTTCCCGTCACCCTATTTCATTGGTAAAAAACCAGATTATTGATATTTTTTCTAATATTGGTTTCAATGTTTCTGAAGGACCTGAAATTGAAGATGACTGGCATAATTTTACTGCATTAAACCTTCCAGAATACCATCCGGCACGTGACATGCAAGATACTTTTTTCATTCAGACTGATCCAGATATTTTGTTGCGTACGCATACGTCGTCTGTACAGGTACGTTACATGGAAGAAAACAAACCGCCTATTAGAACGATTTCTCCAGGAAGAGTTTTTCGTAACGAGGCAGTTTCATCTCGCTCTCACTGTATTTTTCACCAAGTAGAAGGATTGTACATCGATAAAGATGTTTCTTTTGCCGACTTGAAACAAACTTTATTGCATTTCACTAAAGAGATGTTTGGGAAATCAAAAATACGCTTGCGTCCGTCTTATTTTCCGTTCACTGAACCTAGCGCCGAAATTGATATTTATTGGGGTCTAAAAACCGAAACGGATTATAGAATTACCAAAGGAACTGGTTGGTTAGAAATTGGTGGTTGTGGTATGGTAGATCCTAATGTTCTTAAAAATTGCGGTATCGATCCAGAAGAGTACACTGGTTTCGCTTTTGGAATGGGAATTGAAAGAATCGCTATGTTGAACTATCAAATAGGTGATATTCGCATGTTTTATGAAAATGACGTACGTTTCTTAGAGCAATTTAAAGCCACTATTTAAAAATTAAAAGAAGAATTTGGAGCTATTTCCAGCTATTCGTTACAATCTTTTCTTGTTTTAAAGAAAAACCAGAAAAGGATTTTCACTTCTATCTGGGCTAGGAATAGTGAATTATACAATATAAGTGCTTCGAGATATCGACGTAAAAAATAAGCAATGAAAAAAGACATTATAATCCCTGAAGTAGAGAACGTTTTCGTGGCCGCAGTCCAAGAATGGAGTGACGACTTTATGGAAAAGGTTTGGTATGCTTATTTAGTAAATGACAGTGACTTTCTTATCGAAAGTGTTATGGTCGTTTCTAAAGCATTTGGAACTATCGACGGCGAAATGAAAAAAACATCATTGTTGCGTCATGCTTTTGTGGAAGTCCCTCCGGTTTCGGTGGTGAAAATTGAAATGCTAGAAAAAAGTGTTTTAGTACTAAATAATGAGTTCATGGTAACTTTTTTCATTGGGAATAAATTGTACGACAAGAAATTTATATTTAAAGCCAATTCTATTAATGAAAAGGATGTGGAAGAAGTTCCTCTTTTATTTGTAGATGGTGTTATTGTGAGGTAAGTGTTTTCAAACGTTAATAAAAAAAGCAGCTATGCCCTTGTTTAAAGGAGATAGCTGCTTTTTTATTTTGAAAAATTAATACCTATAAAAGCTGTACTAGTAAAAATAGCAGCTCAATTTTTTATAATTTACTAACCTTTGTTAATGTATCTGTTGCTAAATAGCTTCCGTCTTTATTAAGATACCAAGCTCTAACTTTAGGGATTTTGATTCCAGAAAATTCCTCTTCATCGCTTAGTAGAATATATTCTCCGTCCTTTTTAGTTTCATCGTGGTAAAATTGATATACTTTTAAAGCATAAGTTTTAGGATCAAAATAGAAGAACCAAGCATCTTTACCAACTCCTTCTTCATATTTTACTTTTAAAACAAGATACTCTTTCCCTAAGAATTCCTTTTTCTCTACTGCGGAATCAATAATAGTCCCTGGGTCTTTTAGCTTCATCGGTAAGCCATATAAGTAAGTATAGTAATTTTGCATGAATTTAGTTCGTGCTTCGGTAAGATTGTAAGTTTTTATTTCCTCTTCGGTAAAATTATTTTTACCATCCAGACTCAATAAGAATGTACCATTAGTTACGCTATATCCAACAGTTTTGTCATTCTTTACCATAGCAAGTTTAAAATACTGATTTGGAAAATCTATACTTATGTCGCTTAAACGTTCGGTACCGTTTGGCATTGTCATACCGATGGTTAGTTTTCCTTTAAAATGACCCCAGTTACCTTGTGGGTCGTGATAATGTATTGCTCGTTCTAATAGTTGCTCGCCGCTAATTTCTTGAGCAGAAGTCTTGAAAAAGACTAGCAGGCATAGTAGTAGTATAGTTCGGTTAACAAAAGATATACCTGTTTTAGGAAGAATGAGTGTCATATGCATGATTGTTTAAATGGCTTGATTAAAATAATCTAAATACGATTCTAATCTAGTTGATCTGTCAATTTCTTGAAAACAGCTCTGGCATCTTTGCCTTCATATAAGATTTGATAAACAGCATCGATAATTGGCGTTTTAGCGCCATAACCTTGATTGAGTTTATAAGCGCTTTTAGTAGCGTAATATCCTTCAGAAACCATACTCATTTCCATCATAGCACTTTTTACGGTGTATCCTTTTCCGATCATGTTTCCAAACATCCTGTTTCTAGAAAAAACAGAATATCCCGTTACCAATAAATCCCCCAAGTAAGCCGAGTCGTTAATGTTACGCTTCATTTTATGGACCTTCTTGATGAATTTTTTCATCTCTCGTATTCCGTTACTCATCAATACCGATTGGAAATTATCTCCATAACCCAAACCATGTGCTATCCCTGCTGCTATAGCATAAATGTTTTTAAGCATCGCAGCATATTCAGTTCCTATGATGTCATCAGTAATCTTCGTTTTAATGTAATTTCCGGAAAGATTTTTGGCTACTACTTTTGCTTTTTCGGAATCACCACAAGCAATAGTTAAATAGGACAAACGCTCTAAGGCGACCTCCTCAGCATGGCATGGACCTGTAATTACACCAATATTATGGTAAGGGATTTCGTATTTAAAATGGAAATGTTCACCTACAATCATACTCGTTTCAGGAACGATTCCTTTGATCGCAGAGAAAATTACTTTGTCTTCCAGAGAAACAGTTAGTTTTTCCAGTTCACCATTTAAAAAAGCGGATGGTATAGCAAAAATAATATAGTCAGCATAGGCAACTGCTTCATTAATATCGCTTGTTAGTTTTAATTTTTTTGTATCAAATTCAACAGAACTTAAATAATTCGGATTGTGTTTGTGTTTTTTTATATGTTCAATTGCCTCTTCATTTCGCATATACCACGAAACCTCAGAAAGATTGACACATAACATTTTTGTTATCGCTGTTGCCCAGCTTCCACCACCAATAACTGCAAATTTTATCTTACCGCTCATCTGTTTATTAAATTTAACCAAAAGTACTTAAAAATGGATTAATTTAACCAAAAATAAGTTTTGATACTGAAGTTTTATTAAGTAAAAAAAGCAAAAAATTATAAATAAATAATTTTTTATAATTCCATACAATATACCCATTTTTTTAACGTTGTAACTTACTATATATTAAGTTATTTAGAAATATATGAAATTGGAATTAGTTAGTTTTGTTTTGGTGTTAAAAAAAAGGCGTCCTAGAATTTAATTCAAGAACGCCTTTTTATTTTAAGCTGGATTTTTACCTTTTTTAACTAGTAGCTCATTTCAACAATTTCTTTTACTTTGTCTAATGTGATATTTTGTCTTTCTCCTAAGCCTTTCCATCCTCTTTCCTCAAAACGTTTCACGATGAAATCTGCTGTGTCATCGTATTCTTTTGTGTAGTCAGAAAGTTTAGTATCCATTCCCATCGTATGGAAAAACTCAACCGTTTTGTTAATCGCTTCATTGGCAATTTCGTCTTCGGTACCTTCTAAGTTGAAGATGCGTTTTCCATATTGTGCCAGTTTTGCTTTCTTAGTCTCAAACATCACTTTGTATAAACTTGGAGCGATAATAGCTAATGTTCTCGCATGGTCAATTTCATACTTAGCAGTCAGTTCATGACCAATCATATGGGTTGCCCAATCATTAGGGACGCCTTTTTGGATTAAACCGTTCAAAGCCATAGTACAACTCCACATAAAGTTAGATGCCAAGGCATAATCTTTAGGGTTTTCCACCACTTTTGGACCAACTTCAAGTAAGGTTTGTAAAATTCCTTCAGCAATACGGTCTTGTAAATATCCTTCGTGAGGATATGTCAAGTATTGCTCCATCACGTGTGTGTATGCATCAACGACTCCGTTTTGTAACTGTCTTTTTGGTAAAGATTCGATTACTGTTGGGTCGCAAATAGAGAATTGCGGAAACAAAGCAGAACCTCCAAAAGCAAGTTTTTCTTTAGTTGACTCGATAGTCACCACAGCACCAGAGTTCATTTCGCTTCCTGTTGCAGGCAAAGTTAAGACAGTTCCAAATGGCACTGCATTTTCTTTAATTAAAATACGCTTTTGCAAAATCTCGATTGGGTCTCCATCATAATTAACGGCGCCAGAAATAAATTTCACACCATCAATTACAGATCCACCTCCAACGGCAAGTATGAAATCTATTTTTTCTTCTTTAACAACGGCAACAGCTTTCATTAAAGTCTCGAAACGGGGATTAGATTCAATTCCGCTAAATTCCACAATTTCATGACCCTTAAGATTGTTGATCACTTGTTCGTATATTCCATTTTTAAAGATACTTCCTCCACCGTAAGCCAATAATATCTTAGCTCCTTTAGGTACGAGGGTTGCTAATTTTTCTATTTGTCCTTTTCCGAATACAAGATTCGTGGGATTATATAATTCGAAGTTTAACATGATTATTATTTTTTATTTAATTGGTGTAATAACTTTTCGGCAACTAATTTAGATGAAGCCGGATTTTGTCCGGTAATCAACAAACCGTCTTCAACTGCATAAGGATGCCAGTCTTCTATTGATGAATAGGTAGCTCCGTTTGCTTGTAAAGCGTCTTCTAATAAAAATGGAACAACATCTGTTAATCCTACTGCT
This sequence comes from Flavobacterium sp. Arc2, assembly GCF_041431385.1. NCBI lineage: Bacteria > Pseudomonadati > Bacteroidota > Flavobacteriia > Flavobacteriales > Flavobacteriaceae > Flavobacterium > Flavobacterium sp. Arc2. The sequence continues at coordinate 73,698 of NZ_JASMRH010000013.1, forward strand.
GCTTCTTCGGCGTTAGAAAAACCAGTCAGTTTCTTTCCTTTTACTAAGAATTCTCCGTTCACTTTTACATTTTTAAGTGCTGCAGGTGAATGACAAACAAATGCTACCGGTTTTTTATTAGAATAAAAAGCAGCAATTAAATCAATTGAATTTTTATCAGTTGCTAAATCCCATAATGGCCCGTGACCTCCTGGATAAAATACAGCATCATAATCAGACTCTTTTACGTCAGTTAATTTATGCGTTTTGCTTAATTTTGCTTTAAGCTCTGTGTCTTTGTCAAATCTTTTAGTGTCTTCTGTTGCGGCAGATGGATCATCACTTTTAGGGTCAATTGGAGGCTGACCTCCTAGTGGCGTTGCAATATCAATTACAACTCCTTTATCTGCTAACTCATAATAGGGTGCTGCAAATTCTTCAACCCAAAATCCTGTTTTTTCTCCTGTGTTCCCTAATTCTGAGTGACTAGTTAGAACGAATAATACTTTTTTCATCTTAGTTTTTTTTGTTTTTTGTGCAGTTGCTGTAAAACAACCTACTGTTAATACTATTAATGCAAATAATGCGACTTTTTTCATTTTGTTATTATGTTTGTACAAATTTACGGCGAATATGTTATTAGTAAAAATAATTTAAATTATGTTTGTGATAAATATATTTATATCATGGTTAATTTAGAATGGTACAGAACGTTTAAATCCGTTTATAAAAACGGTAATTTTTCGTTAGCTGCCAAAGAATTATTTATCAGTCAACCGGCGGTCAGTCAGCAAATGTCTATGCTGGAGGCGCACGTAGGCTATAAACTATTCAATAGAAAATCCAAAGGCGTCGAGCCAACAGAATATGCTAAGTTACTGAATAACTTGATAATAGAAGCATTAGATCGGTTGGAAAATGTGGAAAATGGTTTTCGCACCAAAGCTTTTAATGCCAACCGATTAATCACAATAGGGATATCTGAACATTTATTCAGTAGTTTGGGGAGTTCGCTAATTTCAAAATTCGACTTTATTGATTTTAGTTTTCATGAAAATCAAACGCTCTTCGAATTGGTTAATGCCAAGAAGCTGGATTTTGCAATTGTAACTGCCAAATACGACACTTTTGACACCATTCAGAAAAAAGTGGGTGACATCAAACAAATTATAGTGGGTTCAACTGCCATTGATGCCACTGGATTAAAAACTAAAATTAAAGGGAATGATTTTGCTGCGACGGAGAATTGGCTGAATGAACAAATTTGGTATAGCCATGATTCTGGAATTCCGCATGTGAAATTATTCTGGATGTATGTCTTTAATAAAAAAAGGCCCTCCGTAATCCCTAATTTCATTATTCCTTCTGAATACGAGATGTTAGGGGTGCTCTCAAAAAATACCGGGGTTGCGGTTGTGTGGAATTGTAATGCCAAGTCTTTCTTGCAGAACAAAAAACTACAGTTACTATGGGATAGTAAACAAATGGCCAAAACCGAGGTGTTTTTACTGTCAGGTAAAAATGATAATTTTAATACTGCTTTTCAAGAAATTGAAGCAGAATTGAAAAAGATATTAGAGTGATTATTTTTTGTAAAAATTATTGTGATCTATGTATTCCCATACTTTAACTGGTAAAAGAGGCTGAATATTTTTTCCTTCTTTAATGTTTTTTCGAATAAAAGTAGAAGAAATTTCGACTATGGGGGCGTCAATCAAATGCACTTTTGGGTGATTTTTCAACTCTAGATTTTCAGGTTCAGATGAAATTCGTGGGTAGACGTAGATTGCGTGATTTTGTAAAATAACTTCGTAATTTTTCCACTTGTACAAAGATTTTAAATTGTCTTCTCCCATAATCAACGAAAATTCATGGTTTGGGTATTTCTCTTCTAGGTGAACTAGAGTATTTACCGTATAATTAGGCTGAGATAATTTGAATTCAATATCGGAAGGTTTCAATTTAGGAAAATCCTCGGTGGCGAGGTGCACCATTTGCAAACGGTGGTAGTCGTCAAGTAGGGTGCTTTTTTTCTTTAAAGGGTTGTGTGGGGTGACAACTAACCAAACTTGGTCTAAATCGGCATTTTCAGCCATATGATTGGCAATGATCAGGTGCCCAATATGGATTGGGTTAAAGGTTCCGAAATACAATCCTATTTTCATAAATATTTTGTTTCACAGAGATTCACAAAGGTTTCAGGAAGACTCACAAAGTAATTTATAAATTTTTCGTGTTTCTCTCTATTTTTTCTTTGTGAATCGTTGTGTAATAGTTATTCTTTTACAAAATCCTTCACCAACTGATACGCTTCTTCAAGAGCAATATCCAAATCATAGTTTTTGATAATTACATCAAATTGTGGTGCTGTGGCTAACTCAACCGAAGCTTTAGCGATTCGCATATTGATTTTATCTTCACTCTCAGTGGAGCGTTTCTTTAAACGAATTTTTAACTCATCAATACTTGGTGGTTTCACAAAAACAGCCAATGTTTCTTCAGGGAATTTAGATTTGATTCGCAATCCTCCAGCAACATCAATATCAAAAATTACATTTTTTCCTTTGGCCCAGATCCGGTCTACTTCACTTTTTAAGGTTCCGTAGAAATTGTCTCTGTATACTTCTTCCCATTCCAGAAAGTCGTCATTCTTAATGTGTTGTTTGAATTCTTTAGTAGACATGAAGTAGTAATCTTTTCCACTTACTTCCTCGCCTCTGGCATCACGAGAAGCTGCCGAAATTGAGAATTCTAAATTCAGATCTTCTTGGCTTAATAAATGTCTGACGATTGTCGTTTTTCCGGATCCTGAGGGTGCCGAAAACACGATTAATTTTCCTCCTTTGCTCATTGTACTATATTTATGCTTTTCTACAAAGTTTTGAAAAACCATGCAGATATAATTTAATTAAACCTTGTGAAAAGAGACTTGATAAATGGAGTCTCTGCAGGTGAATGTTACAAAACGTTCAAAACTTGTTCCTTGATTTTTTCTAATTCGTCTTTCATCTGAACGACTAATTTCTGCATTTGTGCATGATTGGATTTAGATCCCATAGTATTAATTTCACGACCCATTTCTTGAGTAATAAAACCTAGTTTTCGACCGTTAGCTTCTGTTCCGTTTAAGGTTTCTAAGAAATAATCCAGGTGATTTGTTAAACGTACTTTTTCTTCGGTTATGTCCAGTTTCTCTAAATAGTAGATTAATTCCTGTTCAAAACGATTTTCATCTACATTTACTTTTAACTCATCAATAGCAGTTTGTAGACGGTCTTTTATGGCTTGTACGCGTTCCGGATCTAATGCTAAAGCTTCAGTCATGTACTGACGAATGTTTCCGATGCGCAATTGAAATTCTTTTTCTAATGAAAGCCCTTCGTCTCTTCTAAAAGTTTTAATGTTATTTAAACTTTCTTCGATTACTACCTTAATTTGAGCCCAGTCATTCTCGTCAATTTCATCACGCTCAATTTTTAAAGCATCTGGCATTCTCACGGCCATTTTCATCAATTCTGTTTCGTCAGCATCTGCATAAACGGCTTTCAATTGATTGATGTACGCTTTTACGATGGGCACATTCACTTTGGTAGTCGTTTGTTCAGCGGTACTTTCGATAAAAATAGAAAAATCTACTTTTCCTCTTTCAAGTGCGGAAGCAATTTGAGTACGTAGACCCAATTCCATTTCACGGTAAAGAGAAGGTATCCTCACGTTTAGATCTAAACCTTTACTATTTAAAGATTTTACTTCTACTGTTATTTTTTTGGTTGGTAACTGAATAGTTGCTTTACCAAAACCTGTCATTGATTGTATCATATATTTTTCTAAAAGAGTTCAAAGGTAGTAAAAAAGTGGTCAGTGGTTAGTTTTTTAGTTTTCAGTCTCGGTCTCGGTCTCCGTTTTTACGTTGCAATTCTCACATTTGAGGTTCGATTCCAATTTTTGGATTTTACTTTTCAAGTTCGATCTGCTCCTCCTTCAAAGGGAGTTTGGGGGAGGATGTTACCATATAAACACCCGTGAATATCAATAGTGCAGCCAGTATTTTCACTAGATTTAGTTCGTCCTTACCTAATCCTATGGCGAAAACAGTGGCGAAGAAAGGTTGTAAATAAATAAAAACAGCAACGGTTGTTGGTTTTAATTCTTTCATAGTGAGAAGATTTAACAAATAGGTAACAAAAGTCGAAATGGCCACCACAAAACCTATTTTCCAATAGATAATCGCCGGGACAGTTACCCAGTTGACGACTTCAAATTGGCTCCAGCCAAAAGGTAAGACCATCAAAAAACCAAACAGATAAATCCATTTTACAAAGGTGAACGCATTGTATTTATCCATTAATTTCTTGACGATTATTAAATAAAAACCATACGATATAGCATTTACCAAAACTAGGATGTTACCGAGACTTGCATTTGTGGCACTACCAATGGATCTGCCGTATAATATGAGAGATCCCGTTCCTATCAATCCTAAAATAATTCCCATCACCATGCGTTTTCGCATGCGTTCTTTCATGATAACTGCCGAAAGAACTAGCACAATCATTGGGGTTGTTACCATAATTACGGATGCCGAGATGGGAGAAGTAAGGCTTAATCCCTTAAAAAAAGTAAGCATGTTAAAAGCTACGCCAAAGAATGCAGCGGCAATAATACGCGGAAAATCGTTGAAGGCTATTTTTTCCTTTGGCATAAAAAGCCAAGAAAACCAAAACAAAAGCATAGCCCCACTTACTCGTAATAAAATAAAACCATAAGCATCGATGTACTTTGGCATTACGTCCTTTGCTATAGTGAAAGTGACCCCATAGATAACTGAAACAATGGTAGCGCCAAACAGTGCAACATTCCTTTTAGACATTAGCTAACGCTTTCATCACCTGAAGCATGTTTTGTTGGGTTCCACCTACGTAAACGGCGTTGTTAATGACAAAAACGGGTCGGCTCAAAAAAGTATAATGTTCTAAGATGTATTTTTTATAGTCGTCCTCTGTCAAGGATTTGTCCTTTAAATTCATAGACTTATACAACTGTGCTTTTTTGCTAAACAACGCTTCATAACTTCCTGAAAGTTGGTACATTTCGTCTAGTTCGTCTACTGTCAATGGATCTTGTTTGATGTCGCGAAACACAAGGTCATTTCCTTTTGGTAACGATTTTATAATTTTTCTACAAGTATCGCAGGAAGCGATGTAATATATTTTGTTCATAATAAGATGCATTTTCTTTGTGCAAAGAAAATTAATTTGAGACGGAAAATGATTATTTTTATCAAAAAATTAGAAAAATGCAACAAACACTAGACGTTACTAGAACAAGTAGAAACATACTATCTCAAATGCTGGCGGGATATACATTAGAACAACTGAATAAAATTCCCGAAGGATACAACAATAACTTGATTTGGAATATTGCCCATGTTATTGTCGTTCAACAAATGTTAGTTTACAAATTATCGGGATTGCCCATGATGATTTCAGACGAAATGGTCGAAAAATATAAAAAAGGAACCAAGCCAGAACATATTGCAACTCAAGCCGAGGTCGATGAAATCCAAGCCTTACTTCTAGAAAGCATCAATCAAACGGAAACCGATTTGGAAAATAAAATCTTTATTAATTATCAGGAATACCCAACATCTGCAGGGATTGTGCTAAAAAGTGCTTTAGATGCGTTGGCTTTCAACGACTTTCACGAAGGGTTGCATATTGGGATTGCAATGAGTATTCGTAAGTTTATTTAGAAGCTAATCTCGCTTTTCGTTACAACCTCTCACTCTCCACCCTTTTTTTCTAAGCGATAAAAGGAGCTTCCTCTGGTCGCTCTTTTCTACCAGAAAAAAATAGGGTGGAGTACAAGAGGATTTCCACTTCAATCGGGGCTAGGTATTTTGTGGGAGTTTCATGTTTTGGATATTTGGAAAATAAACGTAATAAAAATATTGGTTCTATTTACTACTAAAATTACAAATGGAAGTTCGCGGTACGTATCTTAGTCAGTATATTTTATTTCTTTATACTTTTTAAAATAGATATAAGTTCCAGATGCTAAGACAATTATACTTGCGACCCAAATGTAGTAACCTTGCCTAATTGATAAAATTTTTCCAGAAGTCCCGCTTTCTGCTGCAAGTATAGAATCCCAAGAATAGAATGAAATCGCAAGAAACCCTGCTATAAAAGCGAATTTTACAGCTATAGCTTTATCCATAATTAAACAAAATATTGTGATAAGACATAAAGGATTTGCCAGCCAAATTACCCATTCTAGGAGACCACCACCTAAAATAGCAATACTGCCCATCAAAAAGCACGATAATGACGTCATAATTTGTACACCTTGATATTTGTATGAAAACGCATCGGAAGTCAACGATGTAACAAATATTGAGAGACTCAATACAATAAGCAATATCTTGAACAAACTTTTTCTCATAGATTTTTGTTTTAATTTCTAAGCGCTCGCAACCTTTCAAGTTTATGTTTTTTCATTCCTCCAATAATTTTAAAACCTAGTGTTAAGACTTAACCTACTTCAAATTTAGATAGTCATTGACTTCGTTATAAGACAGCAATAATTCCTTTGTTCCATCAGCATAAGAGGCGACTTCATAGGGATTGTAAAACAACAGTAATCCTTTATCGGTATAAAATATGTTTTGAGGCAAATGAAAAGTATCGTCTTCAAATAGTAACCCCGTTTGGTTTATCGACCCTTTTTCGGGGATTTTGTATTTGTTTCTGAATTTTTTTTCGGCGAAAGCCTTAAAGGATTTTCTATCCTTAAATAATTGATGTTGCAAGATTGTTTTTCCTGTATTAGAGTCAAACAGCAAAGAACGAAGTCCTTGATAACCGTGAGCACCGCCAGTGTAGGTGTAGTGTTTGATTTCTATGTTAATGATATTTTCAGACACGTATTTAACTTCACCATTAATCTTTGCTTCCCAGCCAAAAGAATCTTTTGGAAAATCCTTCTGCAGTTTCTCGTACGAATCGATGAACGAACTGACCAGTCCTTTGTAATCAGTCGATGTATAGGGCTTTTCTCCAAAGTAGACGATCTCTTTTAAAACAGAGAATACTTTTTTATTGATGCTGTCAGCGACTATTGGGACGTCTTTTGCAATAGGAACTTGTATAATTATATGAGGACAATCACTCTTGCAAGCCAAAGTAGTTTTTTTTTCAAAAGTTTGATTTTCGAAAACCAGTTCTTTTTCGCAACGGGCAAAAAGAAAGAATACGGACGCGAAAAGAATATAGTTTTTCATTTCAAAAATTGTTAATTAAATACAAAGGTAGCAACTTGTACCTTCCTAAGAATAAATTAATGGGTAAGTTTGTAAAACCATTAAAATTGAAAATAGAAGGATATGAAATTCAACACTAAAACAATACACGGCGGGCAACATCATGATCCAAGTACAGGGGCAGTGATGCCGCCAATATACCAAACGACCACGTTTGCACAAATAAGTCCGGGGCAGCCTATTGGGGATTATGAGTACAGTAGAACTGCAAATCCTACAAGGTCAGCTCTGGAAAATGCTTTGGCGAGTATTGAAAATGGTGCACGAGGATTGGCTTTTTCATCAGGATTAGCGGCAACAGACTGTTTGATGCGTGGATTGAAAGCAGGTGATGAAGTGATTGCTATGGATGATTTGTACGGCGGAACTTATAGATTGTTTACAAAAATATATAAAGATTCAGGTATAATATTCCATTTTGTAGATATGAATGACACAGAAAAATTTAAGTCATTGATTAATGAAAACACCAAATTAGTTTGGGTAGAAACACCAACGAATCCTATGATGAAATTGGTAGATATTGAAAAGATTGCTAAAATCACAAAAGCGAATAAAGTGCTTTTTGCCGTCGATAATACTTTTGCAACGCCTTACTTGCAGAATCCATTGGATTTAGGAGCAGATATTGTGATGCATTCAGCGACAAAATACCTTGCGGGACATTCTGATGTTATGGCAGGTGCTTTGATTATGAAAGATGAAGAATTAGGTAAACAAATGCATTTTCAACAATTTGCTACTGGAGCAACATTAGGGCCGATGGATAGCTTTTTAGTGCTGAGAGGAATAAAGACGTTGCATTTAAGAATGCAAAGACATTGCGAAAACGGAGAAAAAGTAGCGGAATTTTTGGACAGTCATCCCAAAGTTAAAATGGTATATTATCCAGGATTGCTAAGTAATCCATTTCATGAAATTGCTAAAAAGCAAATGCGTGGTTTTGGAGGCATGGTTTCTTTCAATTTCGTATCTGGTAAAAAAGAAGATGCAATTGATTTTCTTGAAAAAATAAAACTGTTCACCTTGGCAGAGTCTTTGGGTGGAGTAGAGTCATTAGCAAATTACTCTGTAATGATGGCGCACGCATCGATTCCAGAAGATAAAAGAAAGGAAATTGGGATTACTGATGATTTAGTTCGATTAAGTGTAGGTATAGAAGATGTAGAGGATTTAATCGAGGATTTAAAACAAGCACTAGCGTAATTAGTGTAGCTTCGTTCTTCTTAGTTCGGGGGGAGTGCAAAGAATAAAAGCCCAATTCTAAATTTTAGAATTGGGCTTTTATTTATAAGTGTTTTATGGCTATTGTAAGTAGTAGATGTAACCAACGTTCAACCAAACTAGCCAGTCGTTAGCTTTATTCTCTTTGTAAATATCAGGGTTTGGATTTAGACCATCGACCCAATTGCTGAAAAAATATTGAAATCTCAAATCAATCATTAAATCGCGCAAAGGAGATAATTTATAACGTGTTCCTACACTCGATACTACAGACCAAACCGTGCCGCCTTCGGTTGAAAATCCATAAGGGTGATTGTCTGTTGGGGTTAAGTATTTTGGAAATGTTGTAAGCGGTGTCCCCAAAGGACCTAAGGTCGAGTAGGCTTTGGCGTTATAATAACTAAACTGTCCGCCTAAACTAATAAATGGTCCTAAACTTCCATTTGTAGCAGTAAATCTTCTAATACTCAAAGGGAAATACTCTAGTTGTATTCCTATATTAGTGATGGCTGTACTTCCTTTCATTGCTCGTAATTGGTCTGCTCCAAGTCTTGTGCGCTCAGGAGCTACCCATTCTCCCAGATGTTCTAAGTCGGTTTTGTTATAGGATAATTCAGTTCTTAGTTTGAAGTGGTCGTTAAAATAAGTGTCAGGAGTATAACAGTTGCAATCTGCTTCATAAGAAAAATTGAGATAATGAATAATCCCAATTCCTAAACCAGTATTCCCAGCATTTGTACTAAAATCATACCTTTCTCCATAGTCTGATTGAAAAGCAACAGGACCAGCAATAACACCTATCTCATGTGAAAAGCCAAATTGAGCGTTTGAATTAAATGAAAAGCCAAAAAGGACAAATAAAAGAATAGTGAGGTGTTTGAGCATTTTTTTGTTAAAATTTCAAGTCCTGACAAATATATAAAAAACATCATTCATCCTTTAAAAATAAATTTAAAAATAAATAATTAAAAGGTAAATTGCTTAAGAAAAGCACAACGTTTTGCAGAAAATCACAACTTCAAATCGTGATTTTTTAAAGAATGCTTAGTAAAAATATAATTCGCCAATATATAGTAAAATATTATTAAGAAATATTCTAAGAACACCTATCTTTGTAGTCACTAACGAAAACGTTTTCTTAAACGTTAATAATCTAAGAATCATGTCACAAAGTATTACTACTTTTATTGAAGAGGTTACTAAAAAAAACCCGAACGAGCCAGAATTTTTGCAGGCAGTTTTAGAAGTTGCTGAAACAGTAATTCCTTTCATTGAAGAAAATAAAAAATACCAAAACAAAATGCTTTTGGAAAGAATGGTTGAGTCTGATCGAATCATTATGTTTCGTGTAGCTTGGATTGATGATAAAGGAGCTACTCAAGTAAACAGAGGATACCGTATACAAATGAATTCGGCTATCGGACCATATAAAGGAGGACTTCGTTTTCACCCTTCGGTAAATTTAAGCATCTTAAAGTTTTTGGCTTTCGAACAAACTTTTAAAAACAGCTTAACTACATTGCCAATGGGTGGTGGAAAAGGTGGTGCTGATTTTGATCCAAAAGGAAAATCAGATATTGAAGTAATGCGTTTTTGCCAAAGTTTCATGACTGAATTGTCTAAACATATTGGAGCAAATACGGATGTACCTGCTGGTGATATCGGTGTTGGAGGAAGAGAAGTTGGATTTATGTTTGGTCAATATAAAAGACTAAGAAATGAATTTACAGGAGTTTTAACTGGTAAAGGAATTTCTTTCGGTGGTTCATTAATCAGACCAGAAGCTACAGGATACGGAGCAGTTTATTTTGCACAAAGTATGTTGGAAACTAAAGGAAATAGTTTTTCAGGTAAAACAGTTGTTGTTTCAGGTTCAGGAAACGTTGCGCAATATGCTACTGAAAAAGCAACTCAATTAGGTGGGAAAGTAGTTACTATGTCAGATTCGGCAGGTTATATCTACGATGCTGATGGTATCGATAGTGAGAAACTAGCACACGTAATGGAGATTAAAAATGAATTGAGAGGAAGAATAAGTGACTACGTTGCTAAATATCCAAACGCTAAATATTTCGCAGGGAAACGTCCATGGGAAGTAAAATGTGATATTGCACTACCATGTGCAACTCAAAATGAATTAAACGAAGACGAAGCTAAAGCTCTAGTAGCAAATGGATGTATTTGTGTGGCTGAAGGTGCTAACATGCCTACAACACCAGATGCTGTTTTAGTATTTCAAAATGCTAAATTATTGTTTGCTCCAGGAAAAGCATCTAATGCAGGTGGAGTTGCGACTTCAGGTTTAGAGATGTCTCAAAACTCTTTAAGATTAAGCTGGTCTTCTGAAGAAGTAGATGAAAAATTAAAAGGAATTATGCTTGCTATTCATGCTTCATGTGTACAATACGGTAAGGATGCATCAGGATATGTTGACTATGTAAAAGGAGCTAACATCGCTGGATTTGTAAAAGTAGCTGACGCTATGCTTGCTCAAGGAGTGGTATAAATTTTTTTTTTAAATAATTTAAATGCCTTCTGCCGTCCCGATACTTCGGGATTGAGTAGAAGGCATTTTTTTTGGTTAGAACAAAAACCGAATACTTTCGTTTGTACTATATTTGTGAATTATAAGTGCACCTATAATGAAAAAAATATTTTATAGCTTTCTGATTTTGCTACTCACACAAATGGGTTTTTCTCAAAACAATTTGTTATGGCAGGGCTATTTTTCATACAATGAGATTAAGGATATTTCAGCCTCGTCTACCACAATTTTTGCCGCCTCAGAAAACGCTTTGTTTTCTCAAAACACAATTGATAGCCAAATCAAAACAACCAATACGGTTGATGGACTTTCCGGGCAAACAATAAGTTCTTTATATTATAGTTCTGTTTTTAATAAAACGGTGGTTGGTTATGAAAACGGACTGATAATCGTAATTAATGAATCTGATGGCAGTATGTTGAAAGTAGTTGATATTATCAACAAACAGCTTCCTGCAAACATGAAAAAAGTGAATCATTTCACTGAATTGGAGGGTATTGTCTATGTCTCTTGTGATTTTGGTATTGTCCAATTTAATTTAAAGAATATGCTTTTTGGGGATACTTATTTCATTGGAGATGTTGGTGCAGAAATAAGTGTTAGACAAACGGCTATCCATAACGGGTTTATTTATGCTGCGACAGAGAACGGCATTCGTCGTGCATCGATTTCAAGTAAAAACTTAAATGACTACAAGCAATGGGAAGTGATTGCGGTAGGGAGTTGGTTAAGCGTGGTGTCTTTTGGAACGGAATTGATCGCAGTTAATAGTTTAGGAAATATACATAAATATAATGCAGGTATAAATTCGTTTATTGGGTTGACGACACTACCAGAGCCTGCAGTGGATACTAGGGCTAATAGTTCCTATTTAATAGTGACTACTACCGCCGCTGTTTACATATATAATACGCAATTGACTTTAATACGTCAGATAAATAACAATCAAATTCCCGATTATAGTCCTGTTTTCAGTTGTGCTACCAGTATTAATGATGTGATTTACATTGGAACAAAAGAAAATGGCTTGCTAACCACAACAATCTCTGCGGTTTCTGCTTTTGAAAACACAACGCCTATGGGGCCGTCTAGAAATAATATTTTTGCCTTTCAAGCTACCTCAAGTTCTTTGTGGGCAGTTTATGGAGACTACGATTCTGCTTATAATCCTTATGGATTAGATAGTTATGGGATTAGTAAATTTAGTCAGGCTGGATGGTTAAATATTCCTTATAAATCGGTTTTAGGTGCAAAATCAATATGTAGAATAACGGTCAATCCTAATAAAGAGGAGGAAGTGTATGCTAGTTCATTCTTTTCAGGATTGCTAAAAATAGAAGAAGAGAAGCCAACGTTTTTATATAATGAAACCAATAGTGGCCTGGAATCAATAACATTTGCAGGTCCGAGTTATATTGATGTGCGAATAAATGGGGCTGCATTTGATAAAAATGGAGCTCTTTGGGTTACAAATAGCCGAGTAAAAAACGGATTAAAAGTGTTAAAAACCAGTGGGGAGTGGCAGAGTTATTCGACAGAAAATATATTAGATGCTAGTGAGGATAATAGTTTTGGTAGAATGGTCATTGATAAAAACGGTACTAAATGGATGGCAACAAATAGAGATGGTGTCGTTGGTTTTAACGAAAGTAATAACACATTCAAAAAAATCACAATAGGCACTGATTCAGGAAATCTACCAGCTTCAGATGCTAGAGCTTTGGCTATAGATAACAGAAACCAACTGTGGATAGGGACAATAAAAGGGCTGCGCGTATTGTCTAACGTTGGGAATTTCCAAACAGGAGATCAACTAACGACGAATTCAATAATTATATTAGATGATAATCTTGCACAAGAATTACTTTATGAGCAATTTATCACGGATATTGCAGTGGATGGAGCGAACAATAAATGGATAGGTACCGCTGATTCTGGTTTGTTTATGGTTTCAGCGAATGGTCAGGAGACGAAGTATCATTTTACGATAAGCAATTCTCCTTTGCCTAGTAATGTTATTAATGACATCGATATCAATAGTACAACTGGTGAAGTTTTTATAGCCACGGCTAAGGGAATGATTTCGTTTAAAGGTATTGCAACAACAGCAAGTGAAGATTTAACGAATGCTTATGTTTACCCCAATCCAGTGCGACCTAACTATGACGGAACGGTAAAAATTGCTGGATTGATTAATAAAGCAAATGTAAAAATCACGGATATTGCTGGTAATTTAGTATATGAAGCGATTTCTGAAGGAGGTACTTTAGAATGGGATACAACTGCTTTTGGGAAATACAAGGTGTCTTCTGGGGTGTATATGATTTTCATATCAGCGCAAGACGGAGTGGAAACCAAAGTGAAGAAAGTAATGATTATCAGATGATTTTTTGCGGTTATGAGTTCGGGGTTTTTAAAGGCTTAAACTTTAAATTTAAAACAAAAAGTAATGCAGGTTAAAACAAAAGCTATAGTGCTTTCATCACTAAAATTCCAAGAAAAAAGCTTGATTGTGAAATGTTTTACACTATCGCATGGGTTAAAGTCTTATTTGGTTCGTGATGCTTTTTCTGGGCGAAAATCCAACCAAAAAATTGCTTATTTTCAACCGTTGTCTATTCTCGAAATAGAAGCAGTGCATAAGAACAAAGGTACGCTAGAGAGCTTTAAAGAAATAAAACTAAGCACACCTTTTCAAACGATCCACTCCGATATTTATAAGAGTACCATTGTGATGTTTATTTCTGAAGTTTTACATCATTCGATCCATGAAGAAGAAAAAAACGAGTCGCTTTTTGAATTTCTAGAAGCTGCGTTGCTTTGGCTTGATAACCAAGATGAAACAGCCAATTTTCATTTAATTTTAATGCTGGAAACTACTAAATATTTAGGTTTTTATCCGGATACCTCCGATATGGACATGCCTTTTTTTGAAATGACTAACGGTATTTTTACTCCCTTTCATGCTATTAGTTCCTTGACTGAGCATGAGTCAAATTTGTTTAAAAAACTTATCGCTTTGCGATTTGACAATGACCAAAAAATCTTTCATGTTATTGAAAGACAAATTGTGCTTAAAATCCTGATCGATTACTACAGTTTTCATCTTGACGGCTTTAAAAAGCCGAAATCCCTTGATGTTTTAAAGGAGGTTTTTTCTTAAAGCTGAAAATTTCAGATTAAATTCTGTTTTGTATTTAAAAGAACAGGTGGGTGCCATCAAATCTGTTAGTCTTAAAATTATCAATGTTATTTGGTAAAGCCGTTAATGAATTTTTCGAGTTAGATGATGATGAAAAACAGTAGCTAAAACAGTAGATTTATAAGAATTTATAGGGATTAAATCGGCTTAATAAACAAAATCTGCGTCAATTCATGAAATCCGTGTTTAATTATTGAAAATTCCTTACTTTCGCACTTCGATTAAAGAAAAGGATAAAATGAGCACAAAATTTACTGAATACAAAGGACTTGACTTACCAACTGTAGCATCAGAAGTACTAGATTTTTGGAAAAAAGAAAACATCTTTGAGAAAAGTGTGACTACACGTGAAGGGAATACTCCTTTCGTATTTTTTGAAGGTCCGCCTTCGGCAAATGGATTACCGGGAATTCACCATGTAATGGCACGAGCTATCAAAGATATTTTTTGCAGATATAAAACACAAAAAGGGTTTCAAGTTAAGCGTAAAGCAGGTTGGGATACTCACGGATTGCCTGTGGAATTAGGTACCGAGAAAGAATTAGGTATTACAAAAGAAGATATAGGAAAGTCTATTTCCATCGAAGAATATAACGAGGCTTGTAAAAAAACCGTAATGCGTTATACGGATGTTTGGAATGATTTGACCGAAAAAATGGGCTATTGGGTAGATATGGAAGATCCGTATGTGACTTATAAGCCTAAGTATATGGAGACCGTTTGGTGGTTGCTCAAACAAATCTATAATAAAGATTTGATGTACAAGGGCTACACTATTCAGCCATATTCTCCAAAAGCAGGGACAGGATTGAGTTCTCATGAGGTGAATCAACCAGGAAGTTACCGTGATGTAACGGATACTACTGTTGTGGCTCAATTCAAAGTTTTAGAATCATCAAGAGAACTATTGTGTTCTAAGTTTTATGATTATATCAGTTCAAAAAATCTACAGCATTATAAATTATCAGTTTTAGATCTTGATGAGGTTTATTTCTTGGCTTGGACAACAACGCCTTGGACTTTACCATCTAATACAGCTTTGACTGTTGGTCCAAAAATTGAATATGTTTTAGTAAAAACGTTCAATCAATATACATTTTCTTTAACCAATGTCGTTTTAGCTAAAAACTTAGTTGGAAAACAATTTGGGAAAGGATTTTATGAAAGTCAAGATCTTGCTGACTTTGAAAATTTCAAAGAAGGAGATAAAAAAATTCCATACCAGATCCTTGCAGAATGCAAAGGAGCTGATTTAGTTGGGATTCGTTACGAGCAATTGTTGCCATTCGCATTGCCTTATCAAAACGCAGAAAATGCTTTTAGAGTAATTTCAGGAGATTTTGTTACCATTGAGGACGGAACAGGAATTGTACATACGGCACCTACTTTTGGAGCAGATGATGCAAAAGTGGCGAAAGAAGCAACACCAGAAATTCCGCCATTATTGGTTTTGGATGAAAGTGGTACTCCAGTTCCTTTAGTAGACTTACAAGGGAAATTCACCTCACACATGGGTGAGTATGCTGGTAAATATGTAAAAAATGAATATTACGACGATGGCGAAGCGCCAGATCGTTCTATTGATGTAGAACTTGCGATTCGTTTAAAAGAAGAAAACAAAGCATTTAAAGTAGAGAAATATGTCCACAGTTACCCGCATTGCTGGAGAACAGACAAACCTATTCTATATTATCCGCTTGACTCTTGGTTTATAAAAATCACTGAGGTAAGAGACAGAATGTTTGACTTAAACGAAACGATTAACTGGAAGCCAAAATCGACAGGAGAAGGACGTTTTGGAAACTGGATAAAAAATGCCAATGACTGGAACTTATCTCGTTCCAGGTTTTGGGGAATTCCACTGCCAATCTGGAGAACAGAAGACAAACAAGAAGAAGTTTTAATAGGTTCAGTAGGAGAATTGTATAACGAAATAGAAAAGTCAATTCAAG
Organism: Flavobacterium sp. Arc2; assembly: GCF_041431385.1. Taxonomy (NCBI): domain Bacteria; kingdom Pseudomonadati; phylum Bacteroidota; class Flavobacteriia; order Flavobacteriales; family Flavobacteriaceae; genus Flavobacterium; species Flavobacterium sp. Arc2. Next base: position 89,921 of record NZ_JASMRH010000013.1, read on the forward strand.
CCGGATTCCAAAAAGAAAACCCTTTCAAAGGATTCGAAATTGGGAATATGGATGAAGAAAACTATGATTTAATTGATTTACATAAAAATGTAGTCGATGAAATTACTTTGGTTTCTGCTTCTGGGAAACCAATGAAGCGTGAAGCTGATTTGATTGACGTTTGGTTTGACAGTGGATCTATGCCTTATGCACAATGGCATTATCCTTTTGAAAATAAAGATAAAATTGACGAGAATAAAGATTTCCCAGCTGATTTTATTGCTGAAGGCGTGGATCAAACCCGTGGATGGTTTTATACTTTACATGCAATTGCGACTTTGGTTTTTGATAAAGTAGCTTATAAAAATGTAGTTTCAAATGGATTAGTCCTAGACAAAAATGGACAAAAAATGTCCAAACGTTTAGGAAATGCAGCAGATCCTTTTGAAACATTAGCTGAATACGGTCCGGATGCTACAAGATGGTATATGATATCGAATGCAAATCCTTGGGATAATTTAAAATTTGACCTTGAAGGAATCGCTGAGGTTCGTAGAAAGTTCTTTGGAACCTTATACAATACCTATTCGTTCTTTAGTTTGTACGCAAACATAGACGGGTTTAAATATGAGGAAGCTGAAATTCCATTAAATGAAAGACCTGAAATTGACCAATGGATTATTTCAGAATTGAATACCTTGATAAAGGATGTAGATGGTTTCTATGCCGATTATGAGCCTACAAAAGCAGCTCGCGCTATTTCTGATTTCGTACAAGAAAATTTAAGTAACTGGTACGTTCGTTTATGCAGAAGACGTTTTTGGAAAGGGGAGTATGCCCAAGATAAAATTGCAGCTTATCAAACGTTGTATACTTGTTTATTGACGATAAGTAAATTAGGAGCGCCTATTGCACCTTTCTTCATGGATAAGCTTTACAGAGATTTAACCTTAGCAACACAGTCAGAAAAATTTGACAGCGTACATTTGGCAGAGTTTCCAAAACACGTTGAAAACTTTGTTAATAAAATGTTAGAGAGTAAAATGCAGAAAGCGCAGACTATCTCGTCATTAGTTTTATCACTCCGTAAAAAGGAAATGATTAAGGTACGTCAGCCCTTGCAAAAGGTAATGATTCCAGTACTTGACGAGAGGCAAAGACTTGAAATTGAAGCTGTTTCCGACCTCATAAAGGCAGAGGTAAATGTTAAAGAAATCTTATTTTTAGATGATGCCTCTGGGGTTTTAGTGAAGCAGATTAAGCCAAATTTCAAGACGTTAGGGCCACGTTTTGGTAAAGATATGGGCTTGATTTCCAAGGAGATACAGAGTTTTTCTGCCGAAAAAATCAATCAATTGGAAAGCGACGGAACGTTAGAAGTGGTTATTGCAGGAAAAAGCATAACTTTAACAATAGAAGATGTAGAGATTTCGTCCCAAGATATTGAAGGATGGTTGGTAGCTAATTCTAACGGAATAACGGTTGCGCTTGACATTGTTATTTCTCCAGAATTGAAAAAGGAAGGAATTGCAAGAGAGTTAGTCAACAGAATTCAAAATATCAGAAAGGATTCGGGATTTGAAGTGACGGATAAAATAAAAGTACATTTGCAAAAAAATGAAACTCTTGAAGAGGCGGTAATGCCAAATGTTGATTATATTAAGTCAGAAACATTAACAGAAGAATTAGTTTTTGAAGATAACATAAGTGATGGAGTTGAAATTGAATTTGACGAGATAAAAACAAAAATAACAATTACTAATAATTAGATTATGGTAGAGACACCAACAAGATATTCTGACGCTGATTTGGCAGAGTTCAAAGAGATAATCCTAAATAAAATTCAAAAAGCGCAATTCGATCTAGATTTGATAAAAAGTGCTTACATGAATGATTTGAATAACGGAACTGATGATACTTCACCTACATTCAAAGCATTTGAGGAAGGTAGTGAGTCTATGTCTAAAGAAGCAAATTCACAATTAGCGATCCGTCAGGAGAAATTTATTCGTGATTTAAAAAATGCATTATTCCGCGTAGAGAATAAAACATACGGTATATGTAGAGTTACAGGTAAGCTAATTAGTAAAGAGCGACTAAAAATTGTTCCTCATGCTACCATGAGTATCGAAGCTAAAAACTCGCAACGCTAAGAAATTTAAATTTTCAATAGTAAAATTCCAAATTCCAATAATAACTTATAAAATTATTGGGATTTGGAATTTATTTTTTAGAATTTAACTACTTTTGCGCCACTTAAAATTTATAAAATGTCATTACGAAAAGCGTATCTACTTATCTTCATTATATTAATCGTTGATCAAGTTTCGAAAATATATATCAAAACTAATTTTGTATTAGGAGAAGAAGTGGAAGTTTTTAGATGGTTCAAAATTCTATTCATTGAAAACGAAGGGATGGCATGGGGTACTGAAATCCCTGGGACTTACGGTAAATTAATTCTAACGTTATTTAGGTTAGTTGCTGTTGGTGGAATTGGGTATTGGTTATGGGATTCTGTTGAGAAGAAGCACAGTTCAAATTACTTGGTTGTAGCTATTGCATTAATACTGGCAGGAGCTTTTGGAAATATAATTGACTCTGTTTTTTATGGTGTTATTTTTGACGATAGCCACTCTCAATTAGCTACTCTATTTTCAGATCAACCTTATGGAACCTATTTTCATGGTAAAGTAGTTGATATGTTTTATTTTCCATTCTGGCATGGAACCCTGCCTAACTGGTTGCCTATTTGGGGCGGGAATGATTTTACTTTCTTCAATGCCATCTTTAATATAGCTGATATGGCTATTTCGACAGGTGTAGGGATATTAATATTTTTCAATAAAAAAGCTTTTCATAAGAGTTAGACTTCAAAAGTCAGATAAAAAAAAGACCAATTCAGAATTGAATTGGTCTTTTTTTTATTTTTTATTATGCCCCGGTGCATAATATTTTGCGCTTTTACTGCCATTAATTTTTTTGGCTTGCCCAGGTGGAATTCTTTTTGCTTTATAATTTGACTTGTTTGTTGTAGTTCTGAAGCTACAACTTGACAATGATATAGTAAAGAGGATAACCATAACGGTCATAACAAATTTTGAAGTTTTAGTAACTTTCATAAGTTAAAATATTTTTTAGACTGCGAAATTAGGTGTTATTGTTCGAAGTTGTAGCTGTTTTTTGGACTGATGCAATAATCCATACAAATATCGTCTTCATGAGTATCGTTAATTGACGCTTCAGGTTCAAAAAATGAGAGTCCAATTTTAATAGTTTCCGGGGCGCATTCTCCTAAAAATCGATCGTAGAAACCTTTGCCGTAGCCCACACGATGACCTTGTTTGTCGTAAGCCAATAACGGTATAAAAACGACTTCAATTTTATTAGAAGGAACTTCGATTCCGTCAACGGGTTCTGGAATGTTATATTCGTTTTTCTTTATTTTTGTGTTGTCAGTCAAAAGGAAATGGGTCATCTTTCGAGTTTCGAAATCTGCTTTTGAAATGATTATTTCTTTATCTTTCCCAGAAAGTAAGTGCAGGATTAATTCGGTGTCGACTTCTTTTTGTTCCGTAATGGGCAGAAAAATATGGAAATATGTCTTTTCCCAAATAGGCAATGCGAGCAACTGATTAGTAATAGCTAAACTCATGGTCTCTATGTCGATGTCAGTCAATTGACTCCTTAGCGCCTTATACTTCGAGCGTAATTCCTTTTTATTACTTTGCATTCCTAATTGTTTTTGAGATGTGGTAAATCGCATCGCCTTGATAGACAATGGGAGAAAGGTTTGCATTGATGATGTAGCCCTCATTCGGTGCGTTTACCGTTCGCTCAAACTCTCCAAAAGGATCCGTAATGATAGCAAGAAGAGTTCCTTTTTGCACATAACGGCCTATGCAGCCATTATCATGTAATAAACCAGAACATTGTGCTCGTATCCAAGACGATTTTTCAATATAAATAGTTTCCGATTCTGTTTCCTCAATACTATGTTTCGAATCTAACATATCAAGATGGCTTAAAAGGCGTTTTGTACCTTGTACCCCAGCATCTGTAACAGACTCATTAATATTAAGGGATTTTCCTCCTTCAAAAAGCAACATTTTCACGTTCAATTTGTGGCTTGCATTCCTGAACGAACCGGGAACGTTTTTAGAAAATAAAGTAAACGGAGCATTAAAGGCATTTGCTAATGTTATTAATTCCGGATTATTTGGAGCAAGTCGAATCTGAGGAGCATTGAATCGGCTGGCACCCCCTGCATGAAAGTCAACTGCGTAATCAATTAAAGGCATAATTTCAGTAAGCGTGTGATAGGCGAAGCGACTAGCAAGAGAGCCATTCTTGCTCCCTGGAAAAACGCGATTCAAGTCCCTGCCATCGGGAAATTTTCTGCTTTTGTTAAGGAAACCAAACATATTTATTATGGGAATGCATATGATTGTTCCTTTTTTCGGGATGTTAATTTTCTTAGTGATAAGTTGGCGAACGATCTCAATACCATTGATTTCATCACCATGAATTCCCGCTGAAAAAAGAACAGTGGGGCCATCGATTTTAGAACGATGAATTATTATTGGAATTTTTAGTTCGCCAGTGTTATGTAGTTTGGCAATTTCCATATCGATTGTTTTGCTCTCGCCTGGCAAAATGGATTCTCCTAAAATGATAATGGGTTTGATGTTTTTCATGATGTATTAAAAAACCAAAATTAGAAATTATTATTTGTAATTCGTAAATTTGGACTTAAATAGATAAATAACCTCAAAGTAATAAAAATGGATATGCATCTCGCCGAATCAAGATGTATCTTTGTGAAATAACATAATAATGCAAAACCCAACTCTAGCGCTTCAAATACAAACATTACCTGATGGTCCTGGTGTATATCAATATTATGATAAGGACGGAAAAATATTGTATGTGGGGAAAGCCAAGAATCTAAAAAAAAGAGTTTCTTCCTATTTCAATAAAATTCATGATGTTGCCAAAACGAATGTATTGGTAAAAAAGATTGTAACTATAAAGCATATTGTTGTTCCTACAGAAACAGATGCGCTACTGTTAGAAAATAATCTTATAAAAACCTTGCAACCGCGTTACAATGTATTGTTGCGCGACGATAAAAGCTACCCTTGGCTGTGCATAAAAAAGGAGCCTTTTTCCCGAATTTTTTCCACTAGGAGAGTGGTGAAGGATGGCTCGGAGTATTTTGGTCCATACACTAGTTTTAAAACGGTGAATACGATTCTAGAGTTGATAAAAGAGCTTTATCCATTGCGGACATGTAATTATGATTTAAGTAAGTCAAATATAGAAAGTGGGAAGTTTAAGGTTTGTCTGGAATATCACATCGGGAATTGTAAAGGACCTTGTGAAGGGCATGAATCCCTTGAAGATTATCAAAAACAAGTGGATGCCATTCGAGAAATACTAAAAGGAAATTTCAAAGAAAGTATGAAAGACTTCAAAAGGGTGATGATGGATTTAGCTCAAAATATGCATTTTGAAGAAGCGCAGAAAATAAAAGAAAAAATAGAAGTGCTTGAGAATTATCAATCACGCTCCACAATCGTAAACCCTAAAATCACTAATATCGATGTGTTCTCCATTGTTTCTGACGAAAGCGCCGCTTATGTAAATTTTTTACAAATTTCACATGGTTCGATTATTCGATCTCATACTATGGAAATCAAGAAAAAACTAGAGGAAACCGATGCTGAATTATTAGAGTTGGCGATAATCGAACTCCGAGAACGTTTCCAATTATTATCTAGGGAAGTAATTGTTCCTTTTTCAGTTGATTTGGGTGAAAATTTAAAAGTGACGGTACCACAATTAGGAGATAAAAAACAAATTTTGGACCTTTCTATTCGAAATGCAAAATTTTATAGAATCGAACAGTTAAAGCAATTGCAAATTGTAGATCCTGATAGGCATACTAATAGGATTATGGCGCAAATGAAAAAAGACCTGCGATTGTCATTTGAACCAAGGCATATTGAATGCTTTGACAACTCAAATATTCAAGGGACAAATCCAGTTGCTGCTTGTGTCGTGTTTAAAGATGGTAAACCTAGTAAGAAAGACTATCGTCATTTTAATATAAAAACGGTTGAAGGACCAGATGATTTTGCGTCAATGACCGAAGTAGTGTATCGACGTTACAAAAGGCTATTGGATGAAAAGCAGCCTTTACCGCAGTTAATAATTATTGACGGTGGAAAAGGACAGCTTTCGGCAGCGTTAAAAAGTATAGATGATTTAGGGCTGAGAGGAAAAATAGCAATAATTGGTATAGCTAAGAGGTTAGAAGAATTGTTCTACCCGGGAGATTCAGTTCCTTTGTATCTAGATAAAAAATCAGAGACGTTGAAAGTAATTCAGCAATTGCGAAATGAAGCGCATCGATTTGGTATTACACATCATAGGGATCAAAGGAGTAAAGCGGCGCTAAATTCTTCAATAGAATCCATTCCTGGGATTGGCGAAAAAACAATGTTAGCATTAATACAACATTTTAAAAGTGTTAAAAGACTGAAATTAGCAACCGAAAAGGAAATTTCTGATGTGATAGGTGGTTCAAAAGCCAAAAAAATAGTCGACTTTTACAAAATGGTAACTGAATGACCTTAAGCGAAATAATAATTTAACAAAGAGTACTACCAATAAATATCCCATGCTTTTTATGAAAAAACAGATCCTTTTACTTTTTGTTTTATTGAGTTGTTTGAATTTGTTTTCCCAAGAAAAGAACAGACCAAAAATAGGCTTGGTTTTAAGCGGTGGTGGTGCCAAAGGTTTTGCTCACATAGGGGTTTTGAAAGTGCTTGAGGAAGCAGGCTTGAAAATTGATTATATTGGTGGAACAAGTATGGGAGCCGTTGTTGGAGGGCTTTATGCTTCGGGATACACTGCGTCTCAGATTGATTCGATATTTCAATCCACTAATTTTGATGAATTAATAAGTGATTTTATTCCAAGGTCTTCCAAGAATTTTTATGAAAAAAAGAATGATGAACTGTACGCTCTCGTACTACCATTTAATAAATTTAAAATAGGAATACCGGAGGCCCTTTCTAAGGGAATGTATAATTTTAATCTATTAAGCAGAATAACAAGACATGTAAGGCATGTGAGGGATTTTAATAAATTGCCAATTCCTTTTTTATGCATCGCTACTGATATTGAAACGGGAAAAGAGGTTTTATTAAATAAAGGAAATCTGGCGCAGGCCATGATTGCCACCTCCGCATTTCCATCCTTATTTTCTCCAGTAGAAATAGATGGTAAACTCCTAGTAGACGGCGGAGTGACTAATAATTACCCTATCGATGAAGTAAAAAAGCTTGGTGCAGATATAATCATTGGTGTAGATGTACAAGATGATTTAAGAGATAGAAATTCCCTTAAAGATGCCACTAAGATTTTGGTTCAAATCACAAACCTTCATTCGATAGAAAAAATGAAGGAAAGTATTTCGAAAACAGATATATACATCAAACCTGATATTAAAGATTATGGAGTTATTTCATTTGATAAAGGGAAGGAGATTATTATAAAAGGCGAGGAAGCTACTTTTGCAGTGTATGAAAAAATAGAAGCGCTTGTGGGCGATTCAAATAAATATCAAAAACCAAAATTAAAAATTTCAACAGATAGTTTGTGCATTGACAATATAAATTGCGATGAGTTAGATAATTATACTAAAGATTATGTGATTGGGAAATTAAGATTTAAGCCCAAAACTAAAATCACATATAAGCAGTTAGAAGCAGGGATAAATAATATTAATGCGACAGAAAATTTTAGAACTATTAATTATACGCTGAATCCAATCGATGAGAAGGATGATTTGAATCTTATTTTAAAAGAGAATAAAACAAAATCCTATTTAAAATTTGGCTTGCATTATGATGGTTTGTTTAAAAGTGCTGTCTTAGTAAACTTAACTCGTAAAAAAACATTGTTTAAAAATGATGTTGCATCGCTGGATATTGCACTTGGCGATAACTTCAGATATAATTTTGGCTATTATATTGAAAATGGTTACAATCTAAGTTTTGGATTTAAATCCTATTTCAATCAGTTCAATAAAAATATAACCAGTGAATTCAGTATTTTAGATTTTCAAGACTTAGGTGTAAGTTCAATTAATGTTGATTTTTCGGATGTGACAAACCAGATTTATTTCCAATCTTTATTTGTGCAAAAATTTCTTATAGGTGGAGGGTTAGAGTATAAATTTCTGAAAATTAATTCAGGAACATTGGCTAATAGCAATCCTGTGATTGACAAAAGTAATTATTTAAGTCTTTTTGGGTATTTGAATTATGATTCATTTGATAACAAGTTTTTTCCTAAAAAAGGATGGTATTTTTCTGGAGACATACAGTCTTTTTTAGTTTCATCGGACTACACAGATACGTTTAACCAATTTTCGATTGCAAAAACTGATTTTGGATTTGCTACAACAATCTTTAAAAACACTACGATTAAAATTCAAACAGAAGCTGGATTTTCATTTGGAAATGACAGCGTTAGCTTTTTTAATTTTGTTTTGGGAGGGTATGGCTACAATCAAATCAATAATTTCAGGCATTTTTATGGTTATGATTTTTTAAGTTTAGCAGCTAATAGTTATGTCAAGTCGACAGGGACTATTGATTATGAGTTTTATAAAAAAAACCATTTGAATTTTTCTGCAAATTTCGCCAACTTGGGAGATAGAATGTTTGAGTCCGTTGGTTGGGTGTCGCTGCCAAAATATTCAGGTTATGCAGTAGGGTACGGTTTAGAAACCATTATCGGTCCAATAGAAATTAAACATACCTGGTCTCCAGAAGTTAAGAAAGGATATACATGGTTTAGTGTTGGATTTTTATTTTAAATTTAATCTATATCAATAAAAATTCCGATATTTGTTATAATGAAAACTAAATGGCTAGGTTTATTGGATTATCTTCAATTCCTCATCAAGAGAAATCCTGAATGAGTAACTATTTTTTGATTTAACTTAGTGCGTTATAAAGTAATCTCTACTTTAAACTGTTAAACTTATAAATAAATAATCATGCCATTATATCATAAATTGGGGACTTTCCCTCAAAAAAGACACACACAATTTGAAAAACCTGAAGGGGGTTTTTATTACGAGCAACTATTTGGAACAGAAGGTTTTCACGGGAATTCTGCATTGATGTACCATGTTCACCGACCTACACAGGTAAAAGAAATCATTAAAAGCTATTCTGTCGAGCCTAAAATTGCCATTGGTAAAAACATTAAGTCCTTATTGTTAAAAGGGTTTGATTTAAAAGCCGAAGATGACTTTCTAGACAGCCGTAAAGCATTGCTTGTTAATAAAGACTGTACTATAGGGCTAGCTGCACCAAAGAAATCATTACGCGAGTATTTTTATAAAAACGCCGATGCGGATGAAATGATATTCATTCACAAAGGGAAAGGGAAACTGCGCACCATGATGGGGAATATCCCATTTGAATACGGAGATTATCTGATTATTCCTAGGGGGATTATCTATCAGATTGATTTTGAAACGGAAGTTAATAGATTGCTATATGTCGAGTCTTTCGCGCCAATTTATACGCCAAAACGTTATAAAAATGAATCAGGTCAACACCTGGAGCATTCACCATTTTGTGAGCGCGATTTTATTTTGCCAAATGAATTGGAAACTGACGACGAAAAAGGAGATTTTCTTATCAAAATTAAAAAAGAAGGAATGATGCATGAAGTGGTTTATGCCACGCATCCTTTTGATGTAGTGGGTTGGGATGGCTACAATTTTCCATACGGATTCAGCATTCATAATTTCGAACCTATAACAGGACGCGTTCATCAACCGCCACCAGTACACCAAACATTTGAAACATCTACTTTTGTGATATGTTCATTTGTACCAAGGTTGTACGATTACCATCCAAAAGCAATTCCTGCTCCCTACAATCATAGTAACGTAGATAGTGATGAGGTTTTGTATTACGTTGACGGTGATTTTATGAGTAGAAATAATATCGAACAAGGTCATATTACATTGCACCCAAAAGGGATTCCGCACGGACCAGCTCCTGGAGCTATGGAACGTAGTATTGGACATAAGGAAACGCACGAGTTGGCGGTAATGGTAGATACTTTTAGAACACTTATGGTAACAGAAGAAGCCATGGGAATCGACGATGGTCAATATTACAAATCTTGGGTTGAGTAAGTCGTTACGAGTAACGTGACAAACTAATCTCACTTAGTATATCAAGTTGTATAAGGAGCTTTTTCCTGCTGTACGCGATATCTTTCTGTTTTTAAAGAAAAAACACAAAGGATGCTGCTTCCATCAGGGCTAGGCTTTGGAACAATCAATAACATTTTCGGTAATGATAAAAAACCGAATTATAAAAAATAAGTAAAATGGCAAAAGAAGTAAAATCAGTAGAATACGGATTAGAAAAAATATTTGAAGGAGCGCAAGATTTCCTTCCTTTATTGGGAACTGATTATGTAGAATTCTATGTAGGAAACGCAAAACAATCAGCACATTATTATAAAACGGCTTTTGGATACCAATCATTGGCTTATGCAGGCTTAGAGACTGGAGTAAGAGATCGAACTTCTTATGTGTTGAAACAAGATAAGATACGTATCGTTCTGACGACACCTTTAACTCAAGATTCTCCTATTCATGAGCATTTAAGAAAGCATGGCGACGGAGTGAAAGTAGCGGCTCTTTGGGTAGAAGATGCAACTAGTGCTTACGAAGAAACAATGAAACGTGGCGCTCGTTCTTTTATGGAGCCTACAGTTGAAAAAGATGAATTTGGTGAAGTAGTGCGTTCTGGGATTTACACCTATGGCGAAACCGTTCATATTTTTGTGGAGCGTAAAAATTACAAAGGTGTTTTCTTGCCGGGATATAAAGAATGGAAATCAGATTACAACCCAGAACCTACCGGATTGAAATACATTGACCACATGGTAGGGAATGTAGGTTGGAATGAAATGAATACTTGGGTTAAGTTCTATGAAGATGTGATGGGGTTTGTAAATTTCCTTTCTTTTGATGATAAACAAATTAATACAGAATATTCAGCCTTAATGAGTAAGGTTATGTCTAATGGAAACGGTCGTATTAAGTTCCCTATCAATGAGCCTGCAGAAGGGAAGAAAAAATCACAAATCGAGGAATATCTTGATTTTTACGGCGGACCCGGAATACAGCATATAGCAATCGCAACCGATGATATTATTAAAACAGTAAGTGAGTTGAAAGCTAGAGGTGTGGAATTTTTGTCGGCTCCTCCTCATACTTATTATCAGGCAATTCCAGAACGATTGGGAGACCACATGAAAATGATGAAAGAGGATTTAAATGAAATAGAAAAGTTGGCTATTATGGTAGACGCAGATGAAGAAGGGTATTTATTACAAATCTTCACAAAACCAGTACAAGACAGACCTACTTTGTTTTTTGAAATTATTCAAAGAATGGGTGCTAAAGGCTTTGGGGCGGGTAACTTTAAAGCTTTGTTCGAGTCTATAGAGCGCGAGCAAGCATTGCGAGGAACGCTGTAGAAATGCGTTTTTTTTGCATTATGTGAAAAAATAACTATCGAACTAGCTGTAATTTTGTGAATGATATGTTAAACTTTATTTTTTGATAAAAAATGTGGTTTTGTTGTATACCTTTGCACTCGCAAAATGGAAGGGGTGGTTTCCTTCCGTATTGATATAAATTTCATAATTTATAGTTTTTTGGTTAGTTAATAGCATAAAAACTCAGTCATTATTTGACTGAGTTTTTTTGTTTTGATATATTTGGAACAAAATTTGCAAGTCGAATCAATAAATAGACAAAGTACGTTATGAAAAAATTTATACTATTCTTATTATTGATATTAACCGTAAGTTTTGACTCTCCTAAAGATGATGCTTACGATGTGGGTGAATGGTTTAAATTCCGCATCCATTATGGTATTGTAAATGCTGGATATGCTACACTAGAAGTCAAGGACGCGGTGGTAAGTAACAAAAGAACATATCATGTTATTGGCAAAGGATTCACGACAGGGATGTCTCGCTTTTTTTTCAAAGTGGATGACCTGTATGAAAGTTATATTGATAAAGAATCTGGTAACCCGCTTCAGTATGTAAGGAAGATTAACGAAGGAGGATATACTAAAAATCAAGAAGGTTTTTTTAACCAATCAGCTAATACTGTTTTGGTAAAAGATTATAAAAACAGAAACGAAAAAACTTTTGTTACCCCAAAAAATACTCAAGACATTTTATCTGCGTTCTACTATTTGAGAAATTACCCCAATATTGATAAAATTAATCCAGGTGAGTCGATTGTCATCAATATGTTTGTTGATGATGAAACCACAAAATTTAAGTTAAAGTTTGTAGGTCGTGAAGATATTACAACTAAATTTGGCGTTGTGTCATCTATGATCTTTAAACCTATGGTGCAATCAGGTCGTGTTTTTAAAGAACAAGAGAGTCTAACAGTCTGGATTTCAGACGACAATAATAGATTGCCTATTCGAATAAAAGCGGACTTAGCAGTGGGGTCAATAAAAGCAGACTTGGATGCATTTAAAGGACTAAACAATCCATTTAAAATAAAAAGATAATGAAAATTAGTGAGAATGCAGAAGCTATTTTAAACGAAATTGAGCAAAAGTATGCATCCATAGACCAAAAAACAGAAACGCACTTAGAAGGGTTACTTTGGTCTAAACCAATTACCTATTGGGATTACATCCAGACCGATGCCTTGTTAAATATACAAACACAAAGGACAACTCTTCCAGATGAAATGGTTTTTATCATGTATCATCAGGTCAACGAATTGATATTTAAGATGATTCTTTGGGAGATGAATCAAATTTCCTATGCTGAAAATATCAAAACAGATTTTTTTACAGAAAGGTTAATGAGAGTCAGCCGTTATTTTGACATGCTTACTACCTCTTTCAGTATTATGGAAAATGGGATGGAAGTAGAACAATATATGAAGTTCAGAAACACTTTGACGCCTGCAAGTGGTTTTCAAAGCGCTCAGTACCGTTTGATTGAATTTTCTTCTACAGATTTGATTAATCTTATCGATAATAGGTACAGAGGGACTATCGATCGAAATACGCCTTACGAACATGCTTTTGAACATTTATATTGGCAAGCAGCGGGCAAAGACTACGCAACTGGTAAGAAGTCCTACTTGTTAGAAGAATTTGAAAGAAAATACAAAAAGTCATTTTTAGATTACATGGAGGAGTATAACACTATTAATATCTGGCAGAAATTCAAGCAACTTCCAGATGGTGACCAGAAAAACCCTGAGTTAGTAAAAGCAATGCGTCATTTTGATCATACCGTAAATATTACCTGGGTGATGCAACATCTTAATGTGGCTATAAAGTACATTGATCAAAGCGGAAAAGGTACTGGCGAAGCAACCGGAGGAAGTGACTGGAAGAAATACATGCACCCAAAATACCAGCGAAGGATATTTTTTCCGGAGTTATGGAGCGCTGATGAATTAGCGAACTGGGGTGTAGAAATTTAAGTTAAATTAAAAAAATAAAATACGGTTTGAAGCAAGTAGTAATAATTTTTATAGTATTGACAGTAATACTATCCTGCAATAAATCCAATAATAAACCAGAAATACAAAGTAAAATTAAGACCGTTAAACCAATAGCAGAAGATTCTGATTTTGGGTTTAATTATTCTGAATTCAATGTCGTTCACGACACCATCAAAAGAGGAGATACTTTTGGTACAATTATAAGCAAACAGAACATTGGGAACCGAAAAATGTTTGAGATTGTAAACAGTGTGAGGGATACTTTTAATGTTCGTTACATTAAGCCTAACAGAGCATACACGATGCTTAGGTCAAAAGACAAAACAAATAAGTTAGAGGTTTTTGTATATCAACCAGATGCTTTGAGCTATTATATTTTTGATTTTAGAGATAGCACAGTCGTAGCTCATAAGAAAATAAGACCTATTACTATCAGAAGACGGACTATAGGTGGTGTTCTAAAAGGATCATTATCTGAAACTTTAGGGAATGCCGGAGTAGAGGCAGCTTTAGCAAGTAGAATCACAAAAATATATTCATGGTCAATTGACTTTTTTAAATTAAAAAAGGGCGACCGCTTTGCTCTTACTTTTACGGAAAGATTTATAAATGATTCAATTTATGATGGAGTAGAGAATCTGGAAGCTTCTTTTTTTGAATACAAAGGCAAAATCATTTATGCCTTCCCTTATGTTCAAAATCCTGCTTCAGGAAAAGTGGGGTATTATGATGAGGACGGAAAAACGTTAAAGAATTTCTTTCTTAAAACACCTATTAAATTCAGTAGATTGACTTCGCGGTTTACAATGAATAGATATCATCCAGTGCAACACAGGTGGAAAGCACATAAAGGAACTGATTATGCTGCTCCAACGGGTACGCCAATTACAACCACTGCTTCAGGAACAGTCGAAAGAACTGGGTATACTGCAGGAAATGGTAATTATGTGAAGGTAAAACACAATGGTACCTATTCTACTCAATATTTACACATGTCAAAAATTTTGGTTCGACGTGGTCAACATGTCAATCAAGGAGATGTTATTGGTAGAGTTGGGAGTACGGGTTTAGCAACAGGACCTCATGTTTGTTATCGCTTCTGGAAAAACGGAAAACAGGTAGATGCCTTAAAGTTGAAGTTACCAGGAGGAGAACCAATGAACAGTGCAAATAGAGCCCGTTATTTAAAGACTATTGAGCCATTAAAATTTGAGTTAGACAGTATTGGGAATTTATAAATCAAAAGGTTGATTTATTAGGGAGCGCAATTATTTACTATAGATAATTGCGCTCCCTTCTTTTTTGGCAATTAATTTTTTTTTGATTTCTCTTAAATTGTGATAAAAATTAAAAGGGTTAATCAATTAAAACTAATTTCAGTATTTTTGTCAAAATAGAACTAATACTTGAATTAAAATAAAAATGGCCTTAAACACAATAAACCCCACACACACAGAATCCTGGAAAAAACTGCAAAAGCACTTTGATGAAATGCAAAATGCTACTATGCAAGGGATGTTTCAGGCGGATGTTACCAGAACAGCTAAGTTTAACCTGAAATGGAATAATTTTTTAATAGACTATTCAAAGAATATTATCAATCAAGAAACCATTGATCTTTTGCTGGAATTGGCAAATGAAGTAGGTTTGAAAAAGGCGATTTCAGATTACTTTAGCGGAGAGATCATTAATCAAACCGAAAACAGAGCGGTACTTCATACTGCCTTAAGGGCAAAAGAATTAGCAGTAGTAAATGTAAATGGGGAAAATGTAATTCCTGAAATTTATGGTGTAAAAAGAAAGATAAAAGCTTTTACAAATGAAATAATTGCAGGAGGAAGAACGGGATATAGTGGGAAACCTTTTACTGATATTGTAAATATAGGTATTGGAGGTTCTGATTTAGGTCCGGCTATGGTTGTTGAAGCATTGCAGTTTTATAAAAATCAGTTAAATGTTCATTTTGTTTCAAATATAGATGGAGATCATGTAAATGAAATCGTAAAAAGACTAAATCCGGAAACGACTCTTTTTGTTGTTGTTTCTAAAACATTTACAACCCAAGAAACATTAACAAATTCCGAAACAATCAAAGAGTGGTTTTTATCTAAGGAATTTGGAACAACTCAAGAGGATATAGCCAAACATTTTGTGGCTGTGTCTACTAATATTCAAAAAGTAACTGAATTTGGAATTAATCCAGACAATGTATTCCCGATGTGGGACTGGGTTGGTGGTCGTTTTTCATTGTGGAGCGCCGTTGGGTTAACGATCAGTTTGGCAGTAGGCTTTGATAATTTTGATGAATTGTTAAGTGGTGCAAATGAA
Source organism: Flavobacterium sp. Arc2 (assembly GCF_041431385.1). NCBI lineage: Bacteria > Pseudomonadati > Bacteroidota > Flavobacteriia > Flavobacteriales > Flavobacteriaceae > Flavobacterium > Flavobacterium sp. Arc2. The sequence continues at coordinate 105,840 of NZ_JASMRH010000013.1, forward strand.
ATGGACGACCATTTTAACAGTGCTGATTTTGATCAAAATATGCCGGTTGTACTGGCTTTATTGAGTATCTGGTATAATAACTTCTTTGGGGCTGAAAGCGAAGCTTTGATTCCTTACACACAATATCTTCAAAAACTGGCTCCTTATTTACAACAGGGGACAATGGAAAGTAATGGTAAAAGTGTAGGTAGAGACGGAAATCCTGTTAATTATGAGACTGGAACTATTATTTGGGGAGAACCGGGGACTAATGCGCAACATGCTTTTTTTCAATTAATTCATCAAGGAACGAAGTTAATCCCTTCAGATTTCATTGGATTTGTAAAACCATTGTATGGTGATGAAGACCACCATGATAAACTGATGTCTAATTACTTTGCACAAACGGAAGCTTTAATGCAGGGTAAAACCGCAGAAAAGGTACAGGCTGAATTCGATAAGCAAGGACTAGACGCTGAGCGAGCAAAATTCTTACTGCCTTTTAAAGTTTTTGCAGGTAATAAGCCTACTAATACCATTCTAATTGAAAAATTGACGCCAAAGTCATTAGGATCTTTAATTGCACTATACGAACACAAGATTTTTGTGCAAGGAGTTATTTGGAATATATTTAGTTTTGATCAATGGGGAGTGGAGCTAGGAAAACAATTAGCGAATTCTATTTTAGAAGAACTTAATTCGAAAGAAATAAAAGGTCATGATAGTTCGACTGCATTCCTTTTAGATTACTATTTGAAGAATAAATAAAATTGAGATGTTAAAGTAAAGATTCGCTATTATGGATTCTTAGAATAGTTTACTAAAGCCGATATGATGGAAAGTCCTTGTTTTAATTAACAAGGGCTTTTTCTTTGCTATAAGGTTACTGCTTGTATTAGATCTTTTTATTTGTTTAACAATGATTGTAAAGTGTTAAAAATGCGGTTGCATCATGCCGGTCTTTAGAAACACACATTTACGGGGGGAATTCATAAGTCGAAATAAACATCAATTTTGGTTTGAGAGAAGTATGAAGCTTAGGACGGTTAATTCTGTTTATTGAAGTTTTTTTTTTGAGCAAATGTGTCGATTTTTGGTGTAATAGAAAAGATTGATTTTAAAGAAAAATCAGTCTTTTGTCATTTTTCGGGAATTTGTATTTTTTTTGCATTTAAACAAGTATATTAACAATTATAGATGTTAAAATTTATTAATTAACCTATTTTTAAGGAAAAAATATTAATTTAATAAATTCTATTGGGTGCGATATCAGGATTTGTTAACATTGTCTTAACTCTTTTAGTTAAAATTGTTATAATTTCGCAGCAATTAATAAAAAACAAAAAATGAAGACAATGAAAAATTGGTTACTCTCTGGATTACTGTTTTTAATGGTTACAACGGCATTTTCTCAAGGGAAAATTACTGGAACTATTACTGACGGACAAGGCTCATTACCTGGTGCAAATGTTGCAATCAAAGGAACTAAAACTGGCGTTTCTGCAGATTTTGATGGTAAATTCTCAATTAACACAACTGTTAACTCTGGAGAATTAGTTATTTCTTTTTTAGGCTTCGAACCTAAAACTGTTAAGTTTAGTGTTGCAGAAGGAACTACAAAAAACTTAGGAACTATCGTTTTAACTTCAAATTCTAATGAATTAAGTGAAATTGTTGTTGTAGGTAGAGGAATTATCGATTTAGCAAAAGGTAGAAAAACGGCAATTGCTGTTTCTACTATTAAAGCTGAAGAAATTCAGGCTAAAATTGGTTCATCTGATGTAATTCAGGCTCTTGTAAATACACCTTCTGTATATGTTGCTGGTCAAGCTGGTGGATATGGAGATTCAAGAATTAGTGTACGTGGTTTTGCTCAAGACAATACTGCTTTCTTATTAAATGGTCAGCCTATTAATGGAATGGAAGATGGGAAAATGTACTGGTCTAACTGGTCAGGAATGTCTGATATCGCAAATATAATTCAAATTCAAAGAGGATTAGGTTCTTCTAAATTAGCAATATCTTCTGTAGGAGGAACAGTAAACTTCGTTACAAAGGCTACTGATAAAAAACAAGGTGGTTTTGCTTCATTTGGTCAAGCAAATGACAACTATTTTAAATCTACAATTGCTTATAACACTGGTATGAGTAAAACCGGATGGGGAACAAGTGTTTTGTTTTCTCATTGGCAAGGTGATGGTTACAATGATGGAACTAAAGGTCAGGGACAAAACTATTTTATCTCTATAGGGTATAAAGCAAATGACAAACATAGCTTTAACTTCATTTTAACTGGAGCGCCACAAACACATGATCAAAATTATGGTAAAAAGTTAAGTGATTTTGAAAAGTATGGTAGAAAATACAATAATAACTGGGGAACTCTAAACGGAGAATATCTTTCAGCGGTTGGAAATTATTACCATAAACCAGTTGCTAACTTAAACTGGGATTTTAATATTAGTGATAAATCAAGTTTATCTACTGTTCTTTATGCTTCATGGGGAAGAGGTGGTAGTGTAGGTACTGTTGGTTCAATAAAAAGAACAGCTACTGATAATGTTGATTTTGATGCTACTGTAGCTGCAAATCTAGCTAGCACAACTGGAGCTGCAACTGGTGCATTGCGTAACTCAGTTAACAATCACGCTTGGTATGGTTTAGTAACTAATTTTAAAACAGAATTAACTGAGGATATCGACTTTAATATGGGGCTTGATTTAAGAACCTACAAAGGAACTCACTTCAGACAACTTACAAATTTATTAGGAGCTGACTATTATTTAGATAAATACAATGTAAATATTCCTAATAATAAAATATACGAGACTAACACAAATAATGCTTGGGCAGTTTTATCAAATACAGCTTCTGTTGAGAATAGATATTCTTGGGATTATGATGAAACTATTTCTTATGGAGGTTTCTTTTCTCAAATAGAATATGCAAAAGACAATGTTTCTGCATTTTTCCAAGGAGCGGTTTCAAACCAATCTCACGAAAGATTTGATAGATATGCTTACCTTCCTGCAGATGCAAAATCAGAAAAGGTTAACAATGTAGGATATAATGTTAAGGCTGGTGGTAGTTACAAAATAGGTGGTAACGGTTCATTTTATGTAAATGCAGGTTATTATTCTCGTCAACCTTACCATGATAATATATATCTTAATTACGGAAATGAAGTAAACCCATTAACTAAAAACGAAAAAGTGGTAGGTTTAGAAGCAGGTTACAGCTTTAAATCAAAATTTTTAAGCGGTAGTGTTAATGCCTATAGAACTTCTTGGAAAGATAGAGTTACTACAAGTTCTAATGAAGTTGATAATGATTTACAATACACAACTAATGAGGGAGTAGAACAACTTCACTCTGGGTTAGAGTTAGATTTCGTTGCTAAGCCATTCTCTAGATTAGATATTAGTGGTTTTGCTTCTGTTGGAGATTATCATTATGTAGGAGATGCTGTAAAAACGGTAAGAGATTCAGATAGAAATATACTTAGCAGCTCTAAAGTAGATGTTGATGGAGGTAAAGTAGGTGATGCTGCACAGGTTACTCTAGGATTAGGATTTAAATATGAAATCGCAACTCGTTTTTCTATTGATGCTGACTGGAGAAATTATGAAAAATTATATGCAAACGTTGGGTCAGTTAAAAATAATGTGGAATTACCAAGTTATGACTTAGTTGATGCAGGACTTTCTTATAAAATGCTAACAGGAAAAGATAAAAAGAGATCAGTGGTTTTTAGAATAAATATTAACAATTTATTCAATGAAATTTATGTTTCTGAATTGACTACAAACATTGCTGCTAATGCGGGTGATGTTACAATCAATGGTCTTAATGCTAATAACAAAGGGTATTATGGTTTTGGAACAACTTGGAATGCTTCTATGCGTTTCAATTTCTAGTAGTTCACAAAAAAATTATCTAGAATTTGATTTAGAATAATTTTGGAAATAATTATTTAAAAAGCAGATGAGAAATCATCTGCTTTTTTTGTTTTATGAATTTTGAATATTTAAAAGAAATAGGAGAAGAAATTGATTATAAGAAGTGAAGAGACGTTTTTTAAGCCATGATTTTAAGATACATCAAGGTTTTTTCTATTTTATGGGCATTCTTGATTTTTTGATTTTGGTGTATTTTTTACTTGACCCATAAAATCGTTGTTTTTTAACATTTTAAGTAACGAATATTTAAAATAAGTTCGGAAACAGCCATAAAGCAGATAAAAATCCAAAATTATGTTAAAAAGAACCAATCAGTGTCTTTTTATTAACAATTAATTAACATTAGTTTGCCAAAAATGTTAGATTTTTGCCAAAAATTTTTAATCTAAAAATTATGAAAAAATTATTGAAGTTATTTTTAATACTGGTTGCATTTGTAGGTGCGGGGACTAGTATTTATGCTCAGGGTAATACAACTTCTTCTATTAATGGGGTAGTTTACGACAATGAGTCAGAATCTTTGCCTGGAGCATCAGTTCTCGCGACTCATGTGTCTTCAGGAACTCGTTATACAGCTACGACTGATATTAACGGTAATTTTAGAATTTCTAACATGAGAGTTGGAGGCCCTTATAAAGTGGTTGTTACTTTTGTAGGATTTAGAACGTTTGAAGAAAATAATGTTTTCCTTCAATTAGGAGAGTCAAAAAACTTCAAAATTGTTTTAGTAGATGAAGCGAGCGAACTTAAGGAAGTTGTCGTTAAGGGTACTAAGAATAATACATTTAATTCAAAAAGGACAGGTGCTCAAACAGTAATTGATTCAGATAAAATTAAATCATTACCTTCACTTTCGAGAAATATAGCAGATTTTGCTAGATTAACTCCACAAGCTCAATTACGTGGTGATGATGTTCTTTCAATAGGTGGTCAAAATAATAGATTCAATGCTATTTATATCGATGGAGCAGTAAGTAACGATGTTTTCGGTTTAGCTGCTAATGGAACAAATGGTGGACAAACTGGGGTTAGCCCGATATCAGTAGATGCAATTGAACAATTTCAAGTGAGTGTTGCTCCTTATGATGTGAAATTGTCTGGTTTTGCAGGTGGGGCTATTAGTGCGATTACTCGTTCAGGAACTAATAATTTTGAAGGTTCAGCTTATTATTTAAATAGAAATCAAGACTTAGTAGCAAAAACACCTCCTTCTTTGGCTGGATCAAATCCAAGAACGAAATTAGCTGATTTTTCGGCAAAAACTTACGGAGTAAGAGCTGGTGGTTCTATTGTAAAAGATAAATTGTTTTATTTCATTAACTATGAAAAACAAGATAATGAAACTCCTCAACCATTTGATATAGCTAATTATACGGGTCTTTCGGCAAGTAGATTAGGAGAGTTAAGAACTAAACTTGCTTCTTACGGATACGATCCAGGTTCTTTTGAGAACAACGTAAGAACTCTTGTAAGTGATAAATTGATTGGAAAGATAGATTGGAACATCAATGATAATCATAAACTATCTTTAAAACATAGTTATGTAAAAGCAGAAAACTTTTCACCAAGTAGATCTTCTGCTTCTGCAATAAGCTTTATCAATGGTAGTCAGTTGTTTAATTCAACTACTAATTCAACTGCTTTAGAGTTAAACTCAAGATTTGGAAATAAATTTTCAAATAGTTTAGTACTTGCGTATACAAAGGTAATTGATGACAGAAATGCATCAGGAGATGCTTTCCCAACTGTTCAAATCTTTGATGGGTCTTCAGCTAGTATTTATTTTGGTGCAGAAGGTTTTTCTACGGCAAATTTTTTAAGTCAAAAAGTATTGACAATTACTGATAATTTTGAAATTAATGCAGGAATAAGTACGATTACTATTGGTACTCATAATGAATTTTCATCTTCACGTAATGTGTTTTTTGGTAATAATTTTGGCGCATACAGATACAATACCTTAGATGATTTCTTGCTAGGTAAAAGACCGAACAGATTTCAAATGAACTACTCTTTAATTGGTGGTGAAGGTGATGCGTCTTTAGGAGCTGCAGAATTTGGTACAAAACAATTTGGATTTTATATTCAAAATGAAATGAGATTAAGCGACAATTTCAAACTTTCATATGGAGTTAGAGTAGATGTTCCTGTTTGGGAAGATGGTTTAGCTAATGATGATTTTAATAATAGAACAGCTGGTCTTTTACAAGCTGCTGGTAAAGATTTACAAGGAGCACGTGTAGGGCAAGGTATATCTAACACAGCTCATATCGCACCACGTTTAGGTTTTAATTATGACGTTAATGGTAAAAAATCAACTCAGTTTAGAGGTGGATTAGGGATTTTTACTTCTAGATTACCATTAGTATGGCCAGGTGGAACGTATAATAACAATGGTATTTCTCAAGGAGCTATTTCTATTACTAATGCTACTCAAACACCAGTTTTTAATCCAAATCCTAGTGTTGCTAGTCAAATTGCACCACTTCCTGCTTCATACCCACGTCCAGGTTCTGGAGGAAAAGGTGGAAATATAGATTTATTTGCTAAAGATTTTAAATTACCTCAGGTATTTAAAGCGAGTTTTGCAGTTGATCAAAAATTACCATTTGGTTTTGTATTCACATCTGAAATCACTTATAACGATAATATTAGTGCGATTACTTATGAGAATTTAAATATCAAAGCGGCTTCAAGTAATTTATCTGGTGCTGATAATAGACCACGTTACAATGGAAATACTAGAGTAGACCCTACTTATTTAGGTATTTATTTAGCTTCAAATACAGATGAAGGTAAAGCGCATAATATCTCTTTTACATTGACTAAGAATTTCAAATCTGATTTTATTGATGCTAATATTTCTGGGACTTACTCTTATGGAAAATCAACAGTTTTATTAGACGCGACTTCTTCTCAAAACAGTTCTCAGTGGAATAATACTGAAACTGTGAATGGTGCAAATTCTTTAGCACTTTCTAGATCTGATTTTGATCAAGGAAGAAGAATTATTTCTAATGGTAATGCAACATTCAAATGGAGTAAATTTACTAAAACTAGATTAGGGTTCTTCTATGAAGGAGCTGCAGGAACTCCAATAAGTTATGTGTATAATGATTCAGGTCGTTTGTTACAAGATACGTTTTCTAATTCAGCATTGATTTACGTTCCTGCTTCTCAAAGTGAAATTAACCTAGTATCTACTGCTTCAAACACATTGACACCTCAAGCACAATGGGATGCTCTTAGTACTTTCATTGAAGGGAATAAATATTTGAGAGATAGAAAAGGAACTTATGCAGAGCGTAATGGTGATCGTTTGAAAACGACACACGTTGTAGATTTAAAATTTGCACAAGAATTTATTATCACATCAGGAAAAAAGAAACATACATTGGAATTCACAGCTGATATTTTTAACTTCACAAACCTTTTGAATAAAAATTGGGGTAAAAGATATTTCACAAGTTTTGACCAAGTTCAATTGCTTAAACAAGAAGGATTCTTAACTGGAACAACTACACCTACATTTAGTTATGATCCTAAAATAGCTAACAATATTAACCAAATTGATGACGTTGGTCTTAATTCATCAAGATGGCAAATACAAACAGGAGCTCGTTATACTTTTAACTAAGTTCTGTTAACTTTAAAAAACCCTCATTTCAATTAGAAATGAGGGTTTTTTTTGGCCTTTTTTGTTTATATTTGAATTTCAAAAAATAAATTATATGTACGAATTTTTAAGAGAATTTCATTCTGGTTGGGCTTATATTGCTCTAGTGTTATTAGTTGTTGCAGTTGTTAATGCTTTTGTTGGAATGTTTTCCAAAAAAGAATTTACCGCTAGGGATAGAAAGATTGCAATCTTTGGATTGATAGGAACGCATACTCAACTATTAATTGGATTGATTTTGTATTTTGTTTCTCCTCTTGGTTTTGCTTCATTGGGACAAATGTCTGATAAAGCATTGCGCTTGACTTCTTTAGAGCATCCTCTAATTAATATTATTGCTATTACATTAATCACGATAGGGTGGTCTAAACATAAAAAATTAATAACAAGTGAATCTAAATTTAAAACTTTTTCTATTTTTTACGGAATTGGATTATTGCTTATTTTGAGTAGAATTCCATGGTCAATGTGGTTATAAAAAAAACAAAAAAAGTCCTATTTATAGGACTTTTTTTATCAAGGTATGGTTTTTGTTTAAACAGAGTCGAACTAAAAAGTTAATAATGAGAAAATCAATAACAGTCCTCTTTCTATTTGCCGTGGTTGCATTGGTTAGTAGTCAAGGGCAAATTATAAATAATCAAAAAACGCCAATTCAGAAATCTGTTATTCAAAAGTCTTTAGTGGCACCCAAAGACACTGTCAAAAAGACAAAAGTCCTAGTTCTTCCGCAAGTACAAGAAATTAAAAAAGACACGGTCGAAGACAAGATGGGGGAGTTAGTATTGTACAAAAAAGATGCGCACGCCTCTTATTATGCTGATAAATTTCACGGAAAAAGAACAGCTAGTGGTGTTTTATTTGACAAGAATAAATATACTGCAGCTCATAAAAAATTCCCGTTTGGAACTAAATTAAAAGTTACGAATCAAGTGAACGGACAATCAGTTATTGTAGAGGTTACAGATAGAGGTCCTTTTGTAAAATCGAGAGAAATTGATCTTTCAAAAAAGGCTTTTATGGAAATAGCAAAAAATAAAGGTATTGGAGTTATGACTGTTACGATTGAGGTTTTTAAAGATTAATTAGTCCCAATTTGTAAATGGATTGATGCTTAAATTTGAATTGTAATATCGATTGTCATTAGTCACTTCTTGTCCTAGCCAATTTGGTTTTTCAAACGGTTCACTTTCATATTTAAGCTCAATTTCGGCGACAATTAATCCTTTGTTTTCGCCATAAAATTCGTCTACTTCATAGATATGCTTTCCTATTTTTACTTCAAAGCGAGTTTTATCAATAACTCCTTTTTGACATAGTAACAATAGGTTTTCGGCTTCGTCTACGGGGATTTCTTTTTCCCACTCAAAACGGGACATGCCTGTCTCATTTGACACTCCTTTTATCGTTATGTAGGCCTTGTCTCCTTTAGTTCGAATTCTAACCGTTCGTTCCGAAACGGAGCTTAAATAACCCTGTTTAATTCGGTTTTGAGAAAAAGATTCTTTTTTATAAGCATCTGACGTAACTAAAAATTTTCTTTCTATTTCTATCATGTTAAATTGTATTTGGCTTTAATGTAAAGTGTCTATTTCAGTTTTAGGTGCTGTGTTTTTATTTTTTAATCTAAAAAAATTAGATTTTGATAAAAAAATAAAGGGGATGCTGTCGCTTTCAATATTTTGTGAGGGTCTCCAATAGTCCAAATGTATCAAATATTTATACTGCAATAGAATGTTTTCATAGAAAAGCTATTTAAATTTGTATCATGTCAGAAAGTATTCCAAATAGAAAAATCATACACATCGACATGGATGCTTTCTATGCCTCTGTGGAGCAAATGGATAATCCTTCATTGCGTGGGAAGCCCGTTGCTGTGGGTGGTTCTGAAAATCGTGGTGTCGTTGCGGCGGCAAGTTATGAGGCACGAAAATTCGGAGTAAGAAGTGCTGTTAGTGGGGTTATGGCCAAGAAAAATTGTCCTGAACTTATTTTTGTCAGTCCGCGATTCGATAGGTATAAAGAGATTTCGAGCAAGATTCATAAGATTTTTAGAGAGTATACTGATTTAGTGGAGCCGCTTTCGCTTGATGAAGCGTACCTAGATGTTACCCAAAATAAAAAGGGAATCGCTAGTGCGAGTCTGTTGGCGGAAGAAATTAGATTGCGTATTTTTAGTGAAGTGGGTTTAACAGCTTCGGCAGGAATATCAGTCAACAAGTTTGTAGCTAAAATCGCTAGTGATTACAACAAACCGAATGGGCAAAAAACAGTAAATCCAGAGGATGTAATCGCGTTTTTAGAGGAATTACCCATTCGAAAATTTTATGGTGTTGGGAAAGTGACAACTGAAAAGATGTATCAATTAGGGATATTTAGTGGTGTTGAGTTAAAAAGTAAGTCATTGGAGTTTCTGGAAAAACATTTTGGAAAATCAGGGGGTTTCTATTTCAATGTCGTAAGGGGAATTCATAACAGCGAAGTTAAGTCAGATCGAATTACGAAATCAGTCGCTGCAGAGCACACTTTTGATGTTAATCTTTCGTCTGAGATATTTATGATGGAGCAATTGGAAAATATTGCAAGTACATTAGAGAAAAGACTTAAAAAACACAATATCTCTGGCAAAACTGTTACCTTAAAAATAAAGTACAGTGATTTTACACAGCAAACCAGAAGTAAAACGTTGCCTTATTTTATTTCAGACAAAGGATTGATTTTAGAAACGGTAAAAGAGCTTTTGTATCAGGAACGCATGAAAGATTCAGTTCGTTTGCTTGGGATATCCTTGAATAATTTAAATACAGAATTAAAGAAAGCTGTGGTCGTGCAGCTGAAGTTTTCTTTTTAATTCATGCTTGATCGGCTTCAACAAAAGTTAAATGACGGAGAAAATTATTTTCTTTTTTCATTTAAAATTATATTTGATTAAAAATTAAGGCTATGTTAGATTTTGAACAATACGATAGTGCGTTTGCGAAGCATCATGATACTCTTGATAGAAGTATAGTTCCTATTTTGTCTTGGGATTTTCACCGTGAATATTTAGATGAAGTAAATAAGATCTTTGCTGACTGTAATAAATTGGATCTAATTGCTAGTAATAGTAAATGGAGTGAATATGATTGGGATTTCAAAAACAAGCTAAAGGAGGAGGTAGTAATTGTTACTGATGCTAAGTTGTCGATTGTATTTGCTTCGCATAACATTACTAAAATGAACGGTTATAAAGAAGTAGAAGTAATTGGGAAAAGCCCAAAAATGTTTCAAGGGAGTGCATCTAGTATAACAACTTCTAGTGAGATTAGAAAAGCAATCCAACTAAGGCAACCTTTTGAAAAAACGGTTTTGAATTACAATAAAAATGGTGAAACCTATTTATGTCTTATTAAAGGTTTTCCAGTATTTAATAGTAAAGGGAACCTATCTCACTTTATTGCTTTTGAAAAAGCTGCATAAAAAAAGCCCTTTCTTTAGAAAAGGGCTTTTGTATATTTTACAAAATCACGAATTAGTTTTTGCTAGAAAGTTTAGAAAGCAATCTTAAAAACTCAATGTATAGCCATACAAGAGTAATCATCAAGCCCATCGCGCCAAACCACTCCATGTATTTAGGCATTTTTTCTTGTACTCCTTTTTCTATTCTGTCGAAGTCTAAAAACAAGTTTAACGCAGCGATAATAATTACAAAGACACTAATACCAATACTCATCATCGAATTACCGTGGTGAACAGGAGTGAAATTTGTAAACATAGAAACAACCCATGAGATAAGGTAATATGTTGCTATGGCAAGAGTAGCTGCAACAACCACGGATTTAAACTGCTCTGTTACTTTTACAATTTTGAATACATATAGTGCTAAGCATACTGCAAATGTTACAAATGTTGCGCCAACTGCCTGTATTACAATTCCTGGATATTTAGCTTCAAAAATAGCAGAGATTCCTCCGATGAACAAACCTTCAAATAAGGCATATCCAGGAGCTAAATATGGAGAGTATTGTGGTTTGAAAGCAGCGATAACCACAAGAGCTAATCCTGCTATAGCACCGCCAATTGCAGGTATTATCGGGTTTGTGCCGTTAAAAGCCATCCACCAAATTACCATGGCAGATGCAGTAAGTAATAAGAACAAAAGTAAGGTCTTGTTCATTGTGCCAGACAAAGTCATCTCTTGGTCGTAATCAATAACAGTAGCATGGTGTACTTGTTCTTTTCCTGATGCAGATGTAGCAGAAAAAGATTTATTAGTTAAAAAAGGATTTTTCGATTTGAAATTCATGATAAATAAAATTTATTTTTTCAAAGATAAATTAAAATAAAATTAAGCACAAAAAAACCGTCTTGTTTAATTTCTAACAAGACGGTTTTTGATTTGGTAGGATTTTAACTACTCTATTTCTGAAACTCTCATGGTGTTTACCATTCCTTTTTCTTTAATAGGCATTGCAGCTAAGTTGATAAGGAAATCTCCTTTAGTTACATATCCTTTTTCCTTTGCGATATCATTAACATCGGTTACCGTATCATCAGTACTTACAATCTTATCGTAGTAATATGATTTTACTCCCCATAACAAACTTAGTTGGGTAACGATTCGTTTGTTTGATGTAAATACTAAAATATGTGCTGATGGTCTCCAAGCAGATATTTGAAATGCTGTATAGCCACTATTTGTCAAAGTACAAATTGCTTTTGCTTTAATAGCATCGGCCATAATTGCAGCATGACGACAAATTGTTTTTGTGATAAAACGTTTTGTTTTTATTTGTGGTGTATTTTGAGGTACTTGGATTAACGGAGAATCCTCAACAGCTTTAATAATCTGTGTCATTTTTTCGATTACTTGTACTGGGTAATTCCCTGTAGCAGTTTCGCCTGAAAGCATTACAGCATCTGCGCCATCCATTACAGAATTGGCAACGTCATTTACTTCGGCTCTCGTAGGAGTTAAGCTAGTGATCATTGTCTCCATCATTTGAGTAGCCACAATAACTGGAATTCTTGCCATTTTGGCTTTACGAATTAATTCTTTTTGAACTAATGGTACTTCATGTGCAGGAAGTTCAACTCCAAGGTCACCACGAGCTACCATTAAGGCATCGCAATAAGCAACAATTTTGTCTATATTTTCTAATGCTTCTGGCATTTCAATTTTGGCAACAATTGGAATTTTATAATCAGAATGTTCAGCAATAAGATTTTGTAAGTCTTTTAAATCTTGAGGTGTTTTTACAAAAGAAAGTGCAATCCAGTCTACTTTTTGTTCAATAGCAAAAATAGCATCAGCGATATCTTTTTCTGTCATCGCAGGAAGAGATATTTTTGTGTTAGGAAGATTAACTCCTTTTTTAGATTTCAATTCTCCACCTTGAATTACTCTGGCAACTACTTCTGTATTTTTGTCTGTTTCAACAATTTCAAAAATTAGTTTCCCGTCATCTAATAAAATTCTTTCTCCAGGATTAACATCATTTGGAAAGTTTTTATATTTCATGAACACTTTTTGAGCTGTTCCAAGAATGTCTTCTGCAGTTGTAAAAGTAATTAAATCACCGTCATGTACTACAACTCCTTCATTCATAACTCCTACGCGAAGTTTTGGTCCTTGTAAGTCACCAAGTATTGCTGTAGTGTACCCATACTCATCATTAAGATCTCTAATGATTTTCATTTTTTCTTTTACATCAGCATAATCAGCATGAGAAAAATTAACTCTAAACACATTTACACCTGCGTCAATCATATCTTTAATAATCTCTCTTGTACTACATGCAGGTCCTAGTGTGGCTACAATTTTGGTTTTTTTGTTTGGAATCATTTGTATTAAAAAATTAAATTGTTTTTTGATTTTATTTGATTAGTATCTACAGTATATACTGCTGATATGTAATCAATGGTATTTAATATTATTTTTATTTTAGACACGTCGACAGTGTCTTCTCCGTTTTCAATTTTTAAAAAATAATCTGCTTTTTTAAATTCTGGAAGTAAGTACACTTTTGTGGAAATTTCCAGTGTTGTATTTGAAAATAAATTTTGGCCAGTGTCCTTTTTTTCTTGGAGTACTTCGTTTTTATTTTGAATCAAATTCCAAGAAATTCCATTCTCTAAATCATAATGGTAAAAGCGAGCAAAATTAGTTTCTCCCTCTTTTATATTTATTTGTACTTCCTCTTTACTTTTTGCTAGTTTTATAGCTAGTTTTTGATTGATGAAATAGGCTAACCGATAATCTTCCAATGAAGTATGTATAGCAATTAAATAATAATCTATTTCGTCAAATTCGCCAAGATCGAGTTTATGAATTGCCATATTCATTAAAAATAATGTTGTAAATATACTATTTCTATTGAAGTTAAAGAGTAGAAAATGTAATGATTTCGTTAATTTATGAACGAAAACGATGTAGTTTTGATGAATATGATATTATTTCTTGTCCATTTTTTCTTGTAATGCAAAATAAGTGCGTTGGGATGCTTTTTCTTCTGCTTTCTTTTTTGAGGTCGCTCTTGCCTTTGCAATTACTTTACCGTCAATACTTAATTTCACGCCAAAGAAACGTGTTCCATCTATTCCGTTGTCTTCATAGATGTCGTAATGAAATATTTTTTTCTCTTTTTGACACCATTCGATAACCAGACTTTTGTAGCTAATTACTTTTCCTTCTAATCTGGAAATGTCTACGTAAGGTATGATTACTCTTTTCTGAATAAATTTTTCACAGTAAGTATAGCCTCGATCGAGGTAGATGGCTCCTATTAAAGATTCAAAGATATTACCATGGATATTTTCGCCAAAATGGTGTACTGGAACTTTGCTTTCTATAAACTGAATTAGATTTAAATCTTTTCCTAATTCATTCAAGTGTTCTCTACTGACAATTTTAGAACGCATTTTTGTAAGGTAACCTTCGTCTCCTTGCGGCGCTTCGTTAAATAGGTGCGCTGCTATTACAGAACTTAACATAGCGTCTCCCAAGAATTCTAATCGTTCGTAATTAATGGGGTGTCCTTGAGGATTCATCTTGCTAGTGGAACGGTGGGTAAATGCTTTCTTGTAGTGATCTATGTTTAAAGGGGCAAACCCTAAAATAGTTTGGATAGAATCAAAAAAAATCCCGTCTTCTATATTTAGAGAACGGGATTTTGTAAATATTTTTTTTAATATACTCATTTAAATTAGAAGTCTAATTTTTTAACTAATACACAAGCATTATGTCCACCAAAGCCAAACGTATTGCTCATCACAACATTCATTTCTCTTTTTTGTGCGACATTAAAAGTGAAGTTTAGTTTAGGGTCAATATTTTCGTCATCTGTAAAATGATTTATTGTTGGTGGGACTATTCCGTATTTCATGGAAAGAATTGAGGATATAGTTTCAACAGCTCCTGCAGCACCTAAAAGATGTCCTGTCATAGATTTTGTTGAATTTAAATTCATTGTGTAGGCGTGCTCGCCAAAAACGTGTGCGATCGCTTTAGATTCTGCTAAATCTCCTAGTGGAGTTGAAGTACCGTGCATATTGACACCGTCAACATCTGTTGGTTTTAATCCAGCATCTCTTAAGCAGTTTAACATTACGTTTTTCGCTCCTAAACCATCAGGGTGCGGTGCTGTAATATGATAAGCATCGGCAGACATACCACCACCACCAATTTCGCAGTAGATTGTTGCTCCACGTGCGATTGCGTGTTCGTACTCTTCAAGAATTAATGCTCCTGCGCCTTCTCCTAAAACAAAGCCATCTCTGTCTTTGTCCATTGGTCTAGAAGCCGTTTGTGGATCATCATTTCTAGTAGATAATGCATGCATGGCATTAAATCCACCCATACCTGCTATTGTTACTGCAGCTTCAGAACCTCCGGTTACCATAACATCTGCATGTCCTAATCTAATATAGTTGAATGCATCGATAATTGCATTTGTAGAAGAAGCACAAGCAGAAACGGTAGCGAAGTTAGGACCTCTAAAGCCGTATTTTATTGAAATATGACCACAAGCAATATCGGAAATCATCTTTGGAATAAAGAAAGGATTGAATTTTGGCGTACCGTCACCGGCAGCAAAGTTCAGCATTTCGATTTGAAAAGTTTCCAATCCACCTATACCTGATCCCCAAATTACTCCTGCTCTATCTTTATCTAATTTCTCAAAATCGAATCCAGCATCAGCAACTGCTTCTTCTGAAGCAACCATAGCATATTGTGCATAACGGTCCATTTTTCTAGCTTCCTTACGGTCTAAAAAATCTTCAGCATTAAAGTTTTTTAATTCGCATGCAAAATGAGTTCTAAATTTAGTAGAATCAAAATAAGTTATAGGGGCAGCTCCACTAACGCCATTAATAAGAGCATTCCAATATTCTTGAACATTATTTCCAATAGGAGTAAGAGCACCTAAACCCGTCACAACAACTCGCTTTAATACCATAACTTGTATATTTTGTTATCTTTAAACAAATAAAACCCATGCTTTCTTCACTGTATTACTATTACAAAAGAGCCATGGGTATTACAATAAATATCTTTTTTGATTGAAAATCAATCTTGATTTTAATTTTTTTAAAAAATAATAACACCCGCGTACGTTGAAGTAAGCGGGTGTTTAAATTATTATTTTTTAGCTTCTTCGATATAAGAAATAGCTTGACCAACAGTAGCAATGTTTTCTGCTTGATCATCTGGAATTTGAATGTCAAATTCTTTTTCGAATTCCATAATAAGTTCAACAGTGTCTAATGAATCAGCACCTAAATCATTAGTGAAGCTTGCTTCTGTTACAACTTCGTTTTCGTCAACACCTAATTTGTCTACGATAATCGCTTTTACTCTTGATGCAATGTCTGACATAATCTTTAATTTTAGAATTTAATTTGTTGGCAAAAATAAAAAACTTTATTTTAAAACAACGAATAAGTTGATAAATGTGTCAACTAAATTATAAAATAAATTTTAATAAAGAGGTAGTAATGCTATTTACTTTCAATTTTTATGCCTTTTTTTGCGTAATTAAAATGTGGTGGATTATGAAAAAAATAGTGGTTTTTGCTTCCGGATCGGGTACTAATGCTGAAAATATTATAAAGTATTTCGCTTTAAGTGAAATTGGATCGGTCGTTGCAGTTTTTACAAACAATGCAACTGCCAAGGTAATTGAACGAGCAAAAAATAATAGAATACCAACAGAGGTTTTTTCGAAAGAAGAACTATTTGAAGGCAAAGTACTACAAAAAATAAATGAAATTGAGCCGGATTTGATTGTTCTCGCTGGTTTTTTATTGAAATTTCCCCAAGATATTATCGCTTCTTATCCCAATAAGATTATAAATATACACCCAGCATTACTTCCGAAATACGGAGGAAAAGGAATGTATGGAATGAATGTTCATAGAGCAATTGTTGAGAATAAAGAAAAAGAAACGGGCATAACCATTCATTATGTAAATGAAAACTATGATGAAGGAGGGGTTGTTTTTCAAAAAGAGGTAGCCTTAACGGGAAGCGAAACGCCAGAAGGTGTAGCTGAGAAGATCCATGAATTAGAACAGGAATTCTTCCCTCAGGTGATCGCTGGATTATTGGAATAAACAATAGAACATTCATTTCTAATATTGCACAAATCTATTTTAACTATAATGAATTACGAAGTACATATATATACAGATGGTGCTGCCAAAGGAAATCCTGGTAAAGGAGGCTATGGAGTAGTTATGGAGAGTGTGAGAATGGGTAAAACCTATAAGAGAGAATTTTATGAGGGATTTAGGTTAACAACTAACAATAGGATGGAGTTGTTAGCTGTAATTGTTGGTTTGGAGAAATTAAAGAACCCAGACACAAAAGTTCTTGTGGTTTCTGATTCTAAGTATGTGGTTGATTCAGTGGTTAAAAAATGGGTTTTTTGCTGGGAGAAGAAGAAATTCGTTGATCGAAAAAATTCTGATTTATGGAAACGGCTTTTAATTATTTATCGAAAACACCAAGTTGATTTTAAATGGATAAAAGGGCATAACAATCATCCGCAGAATGAACGATGTGATGAACTTGCTGTTATGGCTACACAAAGTAATCCCTTGTCAATAGATGCTTTTTATGAGAAGGAGGAAGGAAAAGTTTTATGAAAATTTTGCGAGTTTGAACCTTTGCAATATTGTAACTTATGAACTACCTTTGCACCTTAATTCCAAACTCATAAAATGAACAAATTATTGATTGTCGGAACGGTCGCTTTCGACGCAATTGAAACTCCTTTTGGTAAAACAGATAAGATTTTAGGTGGTGCCGGTACCTATATAGGTCTTTCCGCTTCTTTTTTTAATTTGCAATCCGCTATAGTTTCTGTAGTTGGGGATGATTTTCCACAAGAATATTTGGATTTGCTTCTTGAAAGAAATATTGACATTTCTGGTCTTGAAGTAGTTAAAGGAGGAAAAACTTTCTTTTGGAGTGGTCGTTACCATAACGATTTAAATTCTAGAGATACTTTAGATACACAATTAAATGTTTTAGCTGATTTTCAGCCTAAAGTTCCAGAGAATTATAAAAATGCTGATGTGGTAATGCTAGGAAACTTGCACCCATTAGTACAAAGTAGTGTTTTGGACCAAATGGAAACCAAACCCAAATTAGTAGTTTTAGATACTATGAATTTTTGGATGGACTGTGCATTGCCAGAATTGCTTGACGTAATGAAACGCGTGGATGTAATTACAATTAATGATGAGGAAGCAAGACAACTTTCAGGAGAATACTCTTTAGTTAAAGCTGCAGCCAAAATTCAGACTATGGGGCCTAAATATGTTGTAATTAAAAAAGGAGAACATGGTGCATTATTGTTTCATGATCTTCAGGTTTTCTTTGCGCCAGCTTTACCACTAGAAGAAGTTTTTGATCCAACAGGAGCTGGAGATACTTTTGCAGGTGGATTTGCAGGATTTATTACGCAGAGCGAAAACGTGTCATTCGAAAATATGAAAAATGCCATTATTTATGGCTCGAATTTAGCTTCTTTTTGTGTTGAGAAATTTGGAACAGAAAGAATGATTAACTTGGAAAAGAAGGAAGTAGTGTCAAGATTGAAACAATTCAAATCTTTAACACAATTTGATATAGAATTATAATGTCTTAAAGCCTCGGAAACGGGGCTTTTTTGATTAATAGTTTTTTATACTATTTGTAAGAATTTATATTAGGAAATAACAACACAACAAACTACGATACAATGAGCGATGCTTTACAACATGAATGTGGGATAGCCTTAGTTAGACTACTTAAACCGCTTGAATTTTATAAAGAGAAATACGGGACTGCTTTCTACGGAATACAAAAAATGTATCTCTTGATGGAAAAGCAACACAACCGTGGACAAGATGGTGCTGGTTTTGCCAGTGTTAAACTTGATGTTGAGCCAGGGGAAAGATATATTAGCCGAGTGCGATCGAACCATTCTCAGCCAATCCAAGACGTTTTTGCTCAAATAAACGACAGAATAAACGATGAAATGGCTACGCATCCTGAATATGCAGATAATGTAGCACTTCAAAAAGCAAATATTCCGTACATAGGCGAATTGTTTTTAGGACACGTTCGTTACGGAACGTTCGGAAAAAATAGTATCGAGAGTGTTCATCCTTTCTTACGTCAGAACAATTGGATGCACAGAAACCTGATATTAGCCGGAAATTTCAATATGACTAATGTAAAGGAGCTTTTTCAAAGTCTAGTTGAATTAGGTCAGCATCCAAAAGAGATGGCAGATACGGTTACCGTAATGGAAAAAATAGGTCATTTTCTTGATGATGAAGTTACCGACTTGTATCAAGAGTGTAAAAATAATGGTTTGTCTAAAAGAGAGGCGTCTCCAGTTATTGCGGAAAAACTGGATGTAGCTAAAATTTTAACAAGAGCTTCAAAAAATTTAGATGGAGGTTACGCTATGGCAGGGCTTCTTGGTCATGGCGATGCTTTTGTATTTAGAGATCCAGCAGGAATTCGTCCCGCTTATTTTTATCAGGATGATGAAATAGTTGTTGTCGCTTCAGAAAGACCGGTTATTCAAACAGTATTTAATGTGCCTTTTGAAAAAGTGCAGGAAATTGAGCCAGGTAATGCTTTGATTATTAAAAAGAATGGAAATGTTTCTATGCAGGAAATTTTAACACCAACAGTGAAGAAAGCCTGTTCTTTTGAAAGAATCTATTTCTCTAGAGGAAGTGATGCTGAAATATATCAAGAAAGAAAAAACCTAGGTAGATTAATTTTGCCTGCAGTTTTAAATGCGATAGATCAAGATACTGATAACACTGTTTTTTCTTATATTCCAAATACGGCTGAAACGTCTTTTTATGGTTTAGTAGAAGCAGCTCAGGATTTTTTAAATCAAAGAAAGAAAAATTATATTCTAGAAAACAGAGATAATTTAACTAAGGATTCTTTAGAAGAATTACTGTCAGTAAAGATTCGTACTGAGAAAGTAGCGATTAAGGATGCTAAACTTAGAACATTTATTACTGAAGACAGTAGTCGTGATGATTTAGTGGCGCATGTTTATGACGTGACGTATGGCGTTATTAAACCAACCGATAATTTAGTAATTATCGACGATAGTATCGTAAGAGGGACCACATTAAAAATGAGCATCATCAAAATGATGGATCGTTTGAATCCAAAAAGGATTGTTGTCGTTTCATCTGCGCCACAAATAAGATACCCTGATTGTTATGGTATTGATATGGCTAAACTGGAAGGTTTAGTAGCATTTAAAGCCGCTTTAGAATTGCTTAAAGAAAGAAACTTATATCATATTGTTGATGAAGTCTATTTAAAATGCAAAGCGCAGGAAAATTATAAAGACCAAGATGTCGTAAATTATGTTACGGCTATTTATGAACCTTTCCAGCCACAAGAGGTTTCAGATAAGATTGCTGAAATGTTAAGTTCTCCGGAGATTAAGGCTGAAGTAAAAATTATATTTCAAACAGTTGAAGATTTGCATATCGCTTGTCCGAAAAATTTAGGAGATTGGTATTTTACAGGAGATTATCCTACACCAGGCGGTAATAGAGTTGTGAGTAGAGCTTTCATGAATTTCTATGAAGGAAAAGATGCTAGAGCATATTAATTACGCGAAGTGCATTTAAACGTTTATATAGGTTGTTTATCTGAAATTTTTGGCAACATCTTTGATTTGTTTTAATTTTGGGTCACCATAAAATTAGTAGGTTAAGTTTATGGTAGATTTGGGGCAAAAAAGGTGGAAGCAATGCACTGCCCCCAAAAAGTTAGACACTATTTGGGGGTATTTTTATGGAAAGAAAAGTCAAGTATGATTACGCATTT